>NZ_JBFTQI010000368.1:0-5787 GCF_056398925.1 Pedobacter sp. 01T416_2 | reverse complement strand
GTAATTATACCGCACCAGGTAAATGCTTACATCGGCATATTCTGCCAAACTAAAGGCATCAGCCACCTGGCCAACCGGCGAAGTATCGATAATGATGTAATCGAACCTTTCTTTCAGTTCATTAAACAATAGATCCATCTTAGGACTCATCATTACTTCTGCAGGGTTTTCAGGCGATTGACCGCATCCTATAACCCAGATATTATCTGAAACACTGGTAGGTTTAATAATATCATCTAACACAGACTCACCAATTAAATAATCGGTTAAACCGTTAGTTTGTTTTAAACCAACTTTATTCAAGAGGTCAGGTTTTCTTAGATCGAACTCCAGTACAACAACTTTTTTATCAAGCATGCCTAAGGTAGTAGCCAGATTTACACTAAAGAATGTTTTACCCTCTCCTTTCATACTCGAAGTAACCAACATTACCTTATTCTCGATATTGTTAGACATCAGCCCTAAATTCATTCTGATATACCTAAACAACTCTGATATGGTAGAACGGTTGTCTTTTTGAAAAACAATGGTGCTTTTATCCAGGTTATGAGAAAGTTCACCAAGCATTTTGGCGCCGGTTAACTCAATAGTACTGGCATCCTGTACCTTATTGTTGAAAAATCCTTTTGCGTAAATTACTCCAGCTGGAACAAAAAAACCAAAAATGAATCCACACAGATATAAAAGTGGTTGTTTAGGGCTATTAGGAATAGTGTTGTAAGCCGGTTTATCTACCACCTGTGAAGTAGGAACGGTTGCAGAAAGCGATAATGCAGTTTCCTCTCTTTTTTGCAGCAAATACTTATATAAACCCGATTTTACACTTTGTTCACGGCTTCTTTCTAATAAGCCACGCTCTATAGTAGGTACAGATTTAATTTTATTATCGAATTGAGAGTAGTTGGCGCTCAGGTTGTTTCTTTCAATAACGAAACCTTGTTTAATACTAGATAAGTTTTCTAAGATATTGGTTTTTAAGGTTGCTATCTGCTCGTTAAGGTTGAGTACCAAAGGATTTTCTGCATTAGCGGTACGTAACATCCTATTTCTTTCCAGTTGAAGATCGTTAAATTTTGAAATCAACGAATTCAAAATCGGGTCTTTTAAGCCCATTGCACTTGGCGCCAGGTTATATTGGCTTTGTTTGCCTCTGAAATAATTTTCGATAGACCGTAATATCCTCAGCTGCACTGATGATGTTTCAAGTAACTGATTATACTCTCCTGAACGTGCAGCATTCATCTGCGCATCCATATTAACATCGGTAACACGATTTTGTTGTTTGTAGTTTTCTACGTCCTCTTCAGTACCTGTAAGATCTGCAACCAGGTATTTTAGGCGGTTATCGATAAATTTAATGGTATTACGGGCAATGGTATTTTTATTATTAACGTTATTGATGTTATAAGTTTCGATCAGATCGTTAAGAATATCAATTCCCCGCTGAGGAACCACATCGTTCAAACTAATGGTAATGGTATTGGCATCTTTAACAACCGGAACTATTTTTAATGAAACCAGGTTATAAGCCTCGGTCATTTTATATAAGTTTTTAAACTGAAGTCTAATTTTACCAAATTCGGTTTTATATGCTGGTCCCTTATCTATTTTAATCGCGTAGTTTTTGGTATTAATGGTATCGCCATACTTTACAATATTTGTTTTTAAGCTATCCTGAATGATGTAAGAGATTTCATCCAGATAAGAAACGTTAATTTTTCTTCCGTAAGCACCATTTTTTAAACTGATAGCAGTAACTACAAGTGGAGACGTTTTTCCGTAAAGCTCTTTTTCTCTAATCCCTTCTTTTTTAAAGTAGGCAGTTTCTAGATTTAGTTTTTTCAATACTTTAAAAATCAGATCTCTCGATCTTAAGATCTCAATTTCATTATCAACCGTTTTAACCGTTTGAAACATATTAAGATCACTAAAAGCGGTACTATTAGACATTGCTGCACCATTTTTATCATCAGAGATTAAAAGTGTGCTGCTCACTTTATATTTTGGTGGGGTAACGTATAGAAAAGCATATACGGCAGCCATAGAAATAATGATACTGATTAAGAAATAGTGCCAGTTTCTGGCAAATCTTGTCATAGTTTCTGCAAAATCTTTTGCGCCACCATTTGTACTTTGTTTAAGCATGATATAATGTTTTAAGAGACGTTTATCGACGAAGAACAGCTGTGATTAATACTGCAACTGCTGATATAGAAGCAATTACCACTGGCATAATGCGTGTATTGGGACTGTATTCAATCGCTTTTGATTTATCAGGCTCTACATATACGACATCGTTTTGTTTCAGATAAAAGAATGGAGAATCCATCACATCCTGATTGTTCAGGTTAAGTCTTTTCATGACCCTTTGACCATCCTGTTGTCTGATCACTAAAATATTTTCCCTTTTGCCATAAACAGTCATATCGCCCGCCATTCCTAATGCTTCTAAGAGGTTAATATTATCTCCCTGTACAGTGAAGGTTGATGGCCGGTTTACTTCTCCAATTACTGTTACTTTAAAATTGACCAACTGAACGTCAACTACCGGTTTTTTTACATATTTATCCAATTCTTTCGATATGGTAGTTTGTGCCTGCTCAATGGTTAAACCTTCCAGGCGAACGTTACCTACAACAGGCAGGTTAATCATTCCATCCTTACTTACCCGGTAACCTTCTACTTTATAATTGTTTTCAGCGCCTGCATTTTTGGTATTAACAGCAAATAAAACATTCGACTCCTGATTTAAGCTGTTTATGCTTACACTTAAAAGGTCGTTTTGCTGAATTTTAACTTCCTGACCTTGAAGCTTAACTTCGCTAGTTTGTTTGGCCAGGTTACTAAAGTATACAAGATCTCTTCTGGGAGCGCATCCGGTGATAATGCTTGTATATATTGCGATAAATAATATTACTTTCTTCATAGCTTAAGTAATGTTTAGTTTTTTGTTTTGATTTATTGAGAACTAAGCTATGCAATTAAGCGTCAATGTTTTATAGGCAGATTGGGGTTGTATTTAAATTGTATAAAATATGACCAGCATGCACAGCATTTTAAATACTGTGCTCATAAATTGCACATCATTTGTAAATTTTACAACGCGTAACTTGTATAATATTCGGCCTATATTTTTACTCAAAAAAGCCTGTTTTTTAGTGAGATCTTAATCGGTGAAACTCAAAAAACATCAGAAAATGTTTTAACATTTAAAAAAGCTATTTAATACTACAATTTATAGGGGGAATAAAATGATTTTATAAAATTTTAAAGAAAAGCTGCCGATTACCAAGGCTAGATTTACTGCTTAACCTATTATTTTTTCCTAACCAGGTAGTGAACAAGCCATGCTTCGCATATTTCTGTGCAAGCTGTTTTACAACACATTTTTAATTGTTTAAAAATACATTCTGCTTAACACGATTGAGTTTTCCTTAACAGCGATATGTTATTGGCGATCAAATCAGATAAAACGATTAACATAAAAGCAATATCCCTTTAAAGCAGCGCAAAAAGTAAAAAAATGCGCAACTGTGAAAGCTGTAAACAGGAATTAGCAAAATATGTACAGTATGCTTTAAAAAGGTTTAAAAGCCTGTTTTATGCATAAATTCGTTAGAAACCTAAAAACAAGAATTAAATATGAAAGTTATTATTTATGGAACTGGAAAAATGGCTGAGTTTATTTGTTACTCCTTTATGAATGACAGCGACTATAATGTTGTTGCCTTTTGTGTTGATGATGCGTATGTACCTCCTGCAGGAAGTATGCTATTAGGATTACCCATTTTAAGTCTCACCCAAGTGATTAAAGATTTCCCCCCAGAAACCCATAAAATGCATATTGCCATTGGTAGAAACAGTGCCAGGGAAAGCGTGTACCACAGGGTGGGCGAATCGGGCTATAGTTTTGCAAATTATATTTCATCGAAAGCCAACGTGTGGCCCGACTTGGTATTTGGACACAATACTTTTATCGATCAGTGCTGCGACATACAGCCTTTTGTAAGCATTGGTAATAATTGTATGCTTATCGGCGCGCGGATTGGTCATCACGCTACGATAGAAAACAATGTTCTGTTATCGGGCAATATCCTGGCAGGAAATGTAACCATTGGTAATAATTCTTTTTTAGGAATTAATTCTGCTGTAAAAGAAGATATTGTTATTGGCAGCCACAACATTATTGGCGCAGGCGTTTTTATAAACAAGAATACTGAAGATTACGCCATTGTTTCAAATGCAACAGTACCTCAACGCGTTGGCGATTCTAAACGTTTTGTGATGTTTAACAAAGCGCAAGATGTAAAACAGACCTAATAAACGCTATCCATAAAAAAAAGGGAAACGTTAATGTTTCCCTTTTTTATTAGGCTTAATTTTTAATTAAACTTTTGTTTTATTTTCAGCGCTTCGTTTCAGATGCGCATTAATACGCTCTAAAACATCATAAATATCAAAAGGTTTACTGATATAATCATCAGCAAATGCATCAATAGCTTTCTGTTCGCTATTATTCTGTGCAGACATTACGATAATTGGGATGTGTTTGGTAAAAATATCTGTTTTTAAATCTTCACAAATTTCTGCTCCGTTTCCATCTGGTAACATTACATCAAGTAAAAAAAGATCAGGCATTGCATCCTGGATATTTTTCTTTAACTCAGCAAATGATGATGAAAGCTGCAATTCGAAACCCTCATCTTTTAATAGAATTTCAATAACGTTTCTGATCTCTTGATCATCCTCTAAAATGTGTATTCGTTTTCTTTCCATGTTCAAATTATAATGTTTGGATTATACCGTTCGCGTGGAATGCGCTATACGATAGTAACAGTAACACCTAAACTCTCCAAATGTTTAACAATTTGTTCAGAAATTCCTTTATCGGTAATAATATGATCAATTTCTTCTAATCCACATATCTTTCCAAAGCCTCTTTTCCCAAATTTAGTAGAATCGGCAAGTACAATCGTTTTTTGTGATGCACCAATCATTTTGCGGTTTAAATGTGCTTCCATGGCGTTAGTAGTAGTTATTCCAAAATCAAGATCAATCCCATCAACACCTAGAAATAGTTTATTAAAATAAAAATCCTGCAAAACCTGTTCTGCATAAGCACCCATTACCGATGAAGAACTTTTCCTAAGCAATCCGCCCAATTGTATTACTTCAATACTAGGTTCGCGCATTAATTCGAGGGCTACATTTAATGCAGAAGTTACAACGGTTAAATTTGTTGCTGGCGCAATATTCTTGGCAAAATAAAGCACTGTAGTACCTGATGCAATAACGATAGAATCATTGTCATTTAACAATGCAGCAGCCGCAATACCTATTTTGTTCTTTTCTGTAGATTGTATTTTCTCTTTCTCATTAACCGGACGGTCTACCGTATATGGATTGTTTACAGTAGCCCCACCGTGGGTCCTAAACAATAGGCTCTTATCTTCAAGTAGTTTTAAGTCCTTTCTTATTGTTACAGACGAAACTTTCAACTCCTTACATAAATCGACTACATTTATGTATTGATCACGTTGCAGGCGACTTAATATAAACTGGTGCCTCTCAGCCAAATTCATCATAGTATATTTAATTAGCGTGCTGCAAATTAACAATAAAAACATTCTTTAAAATATTTTGCACAAATATTTAATAAATTTTTAACACACATATTATATTATTTCGATTATGATTTCTTATAATTGCGTATTGTTTCGTTTTATTATTTTTATAAATCTAAATGGGAAGATTACACCAGCATCACCTAACAGAAGACATAAATTG
>NZ_JBFTQI010000367.1:0-5788 GCF_056398925.1 Pedobacter sp. 01T416_2 | reverse complement strand
CTACAAATGGGTTTAGATACGATAATGTCTGGTTATATGAAGCTGATTTCTGATCCTTCGAGGCTTATATACCCAATTTAGAATGACAGACCTTAAAAGGATGTGTAGTCCTATGCAATTTGTTTAGAAACAAAACCTAAAAATAAAAAATCATGAGAGCAATTAATCCCTGGATCAACTTCAATGGCAATGCCGAAGAAGCCTTCATTTTTTACAAATCAGTTTTTGGCGGCGAGTTTACTAAAATCACCCGTTTTAAAGACTTATCAGGCCCCGATTTTCAGGTAGYCGAAGAGGAGGCAAATAAAATAATGTACATCGGCTTGCCGCTTGGCAAAAACAACGTGTTAATAGCCAACGATGTTCCCGGATTTTTAGGACGGGTAAGCGAAAATGAAAACCGGTCTAAAATATACGTGAATGCCGAAAGCCGTGAAGAAGCAGATAAAATATTTAACGGATTATCGACAGGTGGAGAAGTGGAAGGACCAATTGGTGATAGTCCATGGGGTACCTATGCCGGAATGTTTAGGGATAAATATGGTATTGAATGGATTGTAGAGTTCGACCCGGGGTATAACGGGTAGGCTTAACCTGTCTTATCACTGGCGTACAGTATGTAATAACGGTAACACCCAGGCAAAGAGGCTACTCTTTTTTGAGATAGCCTCTTTTTAAATCAAGTATCTAAAAAACAGAATTTTAAAAGAGGTATCCGGTTGAAATGATTTTTTCATCGATGCCGTATTTAAAATTAATCACACGACTTCAGGAAAGACGGGGTTACTTGCGAAAAAAATCGCAAAGCTTAAAACCTCCTTAAAGGAAATTGTGAAAAAGGGTTGTTCATCTTAATTCAGTTTTTCCTTTTGAGGTCTTTGATAATGTATTCAACCCACTGATCGGCTGGTATGTTAAGGCTTAACATCAGGACTGAATCCGGTTGCATCAATAGGCTTTTTATCGGCCCAGCTCGATTTTGATACTGGCATCATAAGTATCAGCATTTTGCACGGAAGCGGCGTTTGTGATGTTGGCCCTTCGTAATCCATCATGCCTACACTATTCCTACCGTATCGTGTTGTCTTTTTGCTTTGTTTCATTAAATGAAAAAAGTATTCTGTAGAGCTACCGCAAAGTTCATCGGTAATTAGTGCAACTTTAGCAGGACTGCCAAGAACAGAATCAAGAGGGATTGTCAATCCAGGGATCTGATAAAACGTATCCTCGGCAGATGGGAGTTCTTCGTCGATTTTTTTGAGGTTAGCTACATATTGATCAGGATAGTATTTTTTTAGATCTACAGGTACTGGATTTTTGACGAAATACTCAAGCTCTGATCTTTTGAGCCGGACATTGTCCTGGGAAATGCGAAGTAGGGGGCTGTCCTGTTTGATGGGGTTGGTCATCACGTAGGGTAGGAGAAAGCTCCAACCGGAGTTGCCCCTCCGTTTCCACGCAGATCTATGATCAGGTACTTACTATTTCTGATGGCTTTATCATGGGCTGCAACTAATTTCTCGATTTTACTGTCGTTATTAAAGAAAGTCGGGATTTTGATATAGCTGGTTTCCGTGTCCAATTGATAATAATCGAGTCCATTGTTGCTGTTTTTCCATGTACCTAACTCCTTTTTTTCTTTGGCAGTCATTTCATTGGGAAAAACCCTTCCAAAAAGTGAAAAATTCCACAGCTGCAACAGGTTGCCTCTTTGCTGGGCATAGAAATCTACACTGTTAAATACATTGTACTGATTTAGCAGATAGCCTTTTTGATGTGGTTTTACTGTAAAATAGACAAGCCCCTTATGGAGCATGCTATCTTTTGCACTAAGTACAATGGCTTTGTATTCATTGCCCGGAAATTTTTTTATGCCCAACCTAATTGAACTGTCCGCGTTTATCCAAATGCCTTCAGTGCCAGTACCCGGTTTCAGTGTTTTAAAATAAGATTCGTCCAGAGTTATGGTCTCTTTTTCGTAATCCTCTTTGTTGAGGTATGTCAATGAAAAATGTTTGTCTGCAAAAAAACGAACATAATCTTTAATAAGATAATAGCAGCTTTTAGGATTGCTTTCATTTTTTGCCTTTGCACGGAGACTGGTTACCAGATTTTCATAGGACGGTTTTGTCTTAGCATATACTTTTTGCGGAAATCCGGCATAGTTGAGCTCAGTTTTAACAATTGCCTCATTTAAATTCTGCAGGCAGTTACAGGGTATCTGTTGTGCTATAAGTAAAAAGGGAAAAATGGGGGTAATAAGGAGGATACATAGTCTTTTCATCACATTAATTTGATTGAACACTAATATATTAAAGTTATCAGTTTTTTTGATAGTCTGACTCCCGATTTAATAGCATAATCAAAATTGCATTAAATTTATGATTGGCAGGGCAGGTATATTATAATGCAAGGTTAGACTTGGTCAGACAGCTTTTATTGTGTTGAAAGATTGATGGTTGTATCTTGAAGAATCCTTATGTTTTTATTAGCAGATTCTTCAATTGACTTAATATAATTGCATGTTTAACGTTTAATGCATCCCTGCTTTTGACAGATTTTAGATTGACTTTTTAATAATTTTTTTAAAAAAAAACTAAAATTTTGGGTCGAAGTTAAAATAAATCGGATTTGATAAAGCAACCATATTTTCACTTAAAGCCATAGATTTTGGCACTTGCGGATAAGGTGTATTTACGCCTTCAACAGTTACCCGATAATAGCTTCTCCCTTTTGTTTCTGGTGTATCTTCAAATTGAACCATTGGTATTTCGCCTTTAGCGTGGTAAGTATTCAATTTCTTCCCATTTTTAATGATGGTAATGGTGTAATCTGCATCAGGCAAAGTATTATCAATTAATTGAACCAAAAATTTTACAGGTTTACCTTTCGAGATGGCATTGTCGCCCATCATCATTTCAAATTTCCCATCTTCATCTTCATCTGCATAAAATTCTACTCTTGGTGCAAAAGGATTTGAACTCACCGAAACCTTTCCATGAGTTAGTGCATCTACAACTGCAGTTAAATTTTTCTCTTTTGCAAAAACCCAGGTGGTTGGCGTACCAACATAATTATATTCAGCTTGGTAGGTGTTTGCACCTGGTTTTTCAGCCCCTGTAGGTACTCCGTGATGTGCATCACTTCCTCCTCTTCCTGTCATCATCCTTCCGGATGAAAGCATATCATCCCAAATCATAATTGCATTGGCATTTTTTGGCCAAACTGACGAATTCCAAACTTCAATCGATTGAACCAGATCATAAGAAAAACCAAAATTGTCTTTTCCGCTTGGATGGTTTGCTGATAAGTGAATATTAAGAGACTTCTTCACTTTACCAATATTAACATCACGTTCATCTCGAACATCAAATAAGCGTTTATGATGATAGGGTTTATCAGAAAATACGTTTCCATGACCTCTGGTTGTCGTCCATTCTGCACCATATAGCAATAGAAGCGAGTCTGATTTAAATTCTGGATCTGCCCAGGTATGGTGTTCCACATCACCATCTACATGATTATCGTGATCTGTAATACACACATAATCCATTTTAACAGATTTAGAAAAATTAATGATCTTTTCAATCGAATTATTCGATGATTCTGTGCTATGCCGTGAATGCACATGTAAGTCGCCTTTTAGCCAAAATCCTTTTGAAAGTAAAACAGGTTTAGCTGTATTTTGTTGAGCTTTGACAATACTTACATTCAAAAGTATAGCGATACATATAATCGGAATTCTTGTTTTACACTTTACTTTCATTTTTCATTTTTTTAAAAAATTACCTGCATTGCTGTTTGAAATTATTTATGCCTTAACTAAAAATGACTCTGGCATTTCGGCCGCCTTTAACATGAAATTATGCAATTCACAATTTTTAATGAAAGGCTTTAAGTTTTCTGAACCTGGGCCAAACATGGTAAGCTCAACATAATCTCCGGTATGGTTCATACCAGCCCATTGCACATCGGTATATTTGCCCAATATTTTTCCGTATTCGTAAAACGGAAGATTTGACTCGTTGTATAACTGGTTGGGAGAAATGTCTTTGAAATGATTTAAAAGTGATTTAACTTCATCTGGTTTTATTTCAAAACCTTGATTCTCTTTAATCAGATCGATAATTTTCTGTTCACTAAAGGATTGGTTCAATTGCGCCAACAACCAGGTGTTGCTATGCTTAAAATTCTGTAAACTATCGAATTTTTTATCAGCTTCGTCAGCATAAAATAAACCAGGATTTGAATTCCCGTGATCAGTGGTTATGATAACCAGCGTTTCTCCATCTTTTTCTGCAAATTCAATGACCTTACCAACCGCTTCATCAAAAGCAAGCTGGTCAAATATTAATCCACTTACATCATTTGAATGTGCCGCCCAATCTACTTTTCCACCTTCTACCTGCAAAGCAAACCCGTCTTTATTATCTTTCATCAAATCGATAGCTTTCATCGTCATTTCTGCTAACGATGGTGTCGATTTCATTAGATTTTTATCGTGCTTTCTGTCTACTTCATAAGGCAATCCATCTTCGGCAAATAAACCTAAAACTGGCTTATACTTATTCAAAGCCAGCATTTCATCTCTATTTTCAGCTATCTTATAACCTTGGGTTAAATATTTCGGAATCAGGTTTCCTCCGGCACGTTTTTCTCCAAAATACTTATGTCCACCACCCATCATCACATCAAACTTTAAGCCCAGGTATAGTTCCGCAATAATATCCTGCCCCCCACGGTTATCTATGTTTATGCAAAAACCGGCAGGTGTTGCATGCGTTATGGGAACAGTAGTTACACAACCTACCTTTTTACCTTTTTCTTTAAATTTCTGAAGGATAGGTTGTGGTTTTTCGCCTTTCATTCCTACATTAAGCGAACCGTTTCGAACCCGCATACCACCACCCCAGGATGAACTTGCAGCTGCAGAATCGGTAACCATAGAACTTGCGGAAGCCGTATCCATTAATGCTCTAAAAGCCTTGTTTTCGCGGTACAAGCCTAACCATTTACTACTAACCCCCAATATTCTGTTCGAATATAAATCAGCCATATTCAGCGTTCCTATACTCATGCCATCACTTACCATCATAATGATGTTTTTAGCTTTCTTTGAACCGCCAATAGGTTTAGCGATAACATCACTTACACCTGTAAATGGAATAGTTAAACCGGCTAACAATCCACCTTTTAATAATGACCTTCTATTCATATTCTATTTACTTTTAAATAAGGGATTAGCTCTGTAGTATTTGCCACCAGCAAAGCTGATAGCGTAATCGGAATTAAAATGTGTACTTTTTAAATAATAATCTGTTGTGATAACCTGTGCGCCAGAATTACAAGCTTCATTGAAATCACCCTTATCGTTTTTACGAGCCTGTTGCGTATCGTTATCGGCCCGTGTTCTAATGATGTAGCCTTTTTTTACCATTTCAGAAATCTGTTTGTCTTTAGGGTTATTTCTAATCATAAAAGCGGCTTCAGGTGTGCCGGGATCTGAATTTGCAAACATTACTCTACCTTTTAGTGATGGATGATTTAGGATATATGTCGCTCTTTTTTTTCCGGTTGCATCCAGTACAAAAATAAATTTGCCTTTCGCCTGGCTCAACTTTGGCCAATTCTGATGAAGTACAGCGTCTTCAAGCGAACTATATTTACCTCTTACTTCATCAGGAAGAATGATATGTTCTTTACCTAAATTCGAAGTACAGCGTCTTCAAGCGAACTATATTTACCTCTTACTTCATCAGGAAGAATGATATGTTCTTTACCTAAATTC
>NZ_JBFTQI010000366.1:0-5799 GCF_056398925.1 Pedobacter sp. 01T416_2 | reverse complement strand
AAGTAAAAATGCCTATCAGGCAGAAATAGATGCCGCTTGCGAATTGGTAGATTTCTTACGTTTTAACGTAAGTTATATGCAGGATATTTATGGCCAACAGCCTCCAGTATCTCCAAATGGCATGTGGAACAGAACCGAACAACGCCCCTTAGAAGGTTTTATATTTGCTTTAACTCCTTTCAACTTTACAGCAATTGCGGGCAATCTACCTGCTTGTGTAGCCATGATGGGTAATGTGGTGGTTTGGAAACCTGCTGATACGCAAGTTTATGCGGCTAATGTAATTATGCAAATTTTTCGCGAAGCTGGCTTACCTGATGGTGTAATTAATCTTATTTTTGCCGATGGCCCTGAAGTAGGCGATGTAGTTTTTAATCACGCTGATTTTGCAGGTATTCACTTTACCGGTTCTACCAAAGTTTTTCAGGAGATATGGAAAACAATCGGCACAAATATCCATAAGTACAAATCATACCCACGTATAGTTGGTGAAACTGGTGGTAAAGATTTTATTTTGGTTCACCCAAGTGCAGATGTTGCAGCTTCGGCTACTGCAATTGTACGTGGTGCTTTCGAATACCAGGGACAAAAATGTTCTGCTGCCAGCCGTACTTATATCCCACAAAGCCTTTGGCCTGAGATTAAGAAATTAATGATCAGAGATTTAGCTTCATTTAAAATGGGTGGAACTGAAGATTTCAGCAATTTCATTAATGCTGTAATTGATGAACGTTCTTTCGATAAACTGGCTAAATATATTGATCAGGCTAAAAAAGATAAAGGAGTTGAAGTTATTGCCGGTGGTAATTATGATAAGAGTAAAGGTTATTTCATAGAACCAACTGTTTTAGTGGTTGACGATCCGAAATATACCACTATGTGTGAAGAACTTTTTGGCCCGGTATTATCTGTATACGTATACMAAGATCAAGAATTCGACCAGATTTTAGAAGTAATTGATACCACTTCACCTTATGCTTTAACAGGGGCTATTTTATCACAAGATAGGTATGCTATAGAAAAAGCCAGCTACGCATTACGCAACTCAGCTGGTAATTTTTACATTAACGATAAATGTACGGGTGCAGTAGTTGGGCAACAGCCATTTGGCGGCGCCAGAGGATCAGGCACAAACGATAAAGCTGGTGCAATGATTAATTTGTTACGCTGGGTTTCTCCACGGACTATTAAGGAAACTTTTAATCCGCCAACTGATTACCGTTATCCGTTTTTAGCTGAAGATTAATATTAATATATAAGGCCAAGCATTATACTGTTTGGCCTTTTTTATGCACATATAGTCCTCGTTTGCAACGAGGATTATGAAGAAAAGTGATTGTATCGCCTAACTTATACGCCACATTAAAAATGTGGCTCTCGTGCATCCTCGTTATAAACGAGGACGATTGTATTAATTTTAAAAAACATAAACACCTTTTCTAACCATGAACCACAAATTTTTACTTTCCCTTATTGTCTGTGTTGCAAGCTTTAATTTTTATGCTACCGCGCAAAAGAAACCCAATGTAATTATCATCTATGCCGACGATTTAGGTTATGGCGACCTCAGCTGTTACGGCGCAACAAAAATAAAAACCCCAAATATTGACGCATTGGCAAAACAAGGGCTGCGATTTACCAATGGTCACGCAACCGCATCTACCTGTACACCTTCGCGTTATTCCTTAATGACCGGAAGATATGCATGGCGTAAAAAAGGAACAGATATATTGCCAGGCGATGCTGCATTGATTATCCCAACAGATAATAGTTCTCTACCATCAATTTTTCAGCAAGCTGGTTATAAAACAGGTCTTGTTGGCAAATGGCACTTAGGCTTGGGCAATGCAGTAGAAAAAGACTGGAACAAAGAAGTAAAGCCCGGGCCAAAAGAAGTCGGTTTTGATTATTCCTTTATTTTCCCGGCTACGGCCGATAGGGTACCTACTGTTTTTATGGAAAATCAATTGGTGGTAGGTTTAGATCCTAAAGATCCGATTACAGTTGATTATAAAAGTCCGGTTGGTACTGATCCAACAGGAAAAGACCATCCAGAACTGTTAAAAATGCCTGCTGAAGCTAATCATGGGCACAACCAAACCATTGTAAACGGCATTGGCCGTATTGGTTATATGCAGGGAGGCAAACTTGCCCGCTGGACTGATGAGGAAATTCCATTTACCTTTTTAACCAAAGCAAAAAATTTTATCGAAGATCATAAACAAGAGCCGTTTTTCCTTTATTATGCGTTAACAGAACCGCATGTACCGCGTTTATCTTCCACCATGTTTAAAGGGAAAAGTGAACTGGGCAATCGTGGTGATGTAATTTTACAACTCGATTGGGCAGTTGGCGAAATAACAAAACAACTAAAATACCTGGGCCTTGATAAAAATACGATGATCATTTTCAGTAGCGACAACGGTCCTGTAATTATGGACGGTTATGAAGATCAGGGTTTCGAAAAATTAAACGGCCATACACCTGCAGGTAGTTTACGCGGAGGCAAATACAGCATTTTAGAAGGTGGTACACGTGAACCTTTTATTATTTCGTGGCCAGCAAAAATCAAACCGGGTGTTTCTGGAGCCTTAGTTTCACAGATTGATTTTTTGGCCTCATTTGCCAGCTTTTTCAACGTAGAAGGCAAAAATGCAATTGACAGTAAAAATGTGTGGGATGCTTTTACCGGAAAAGACCAAAAAGGCCGTGATTTCTTCGTTGAACAAAGTAACCAACTGGCAATTGTTAAAGATAACTGGAAATATATCAGGCCATCAAAGGGAGAAGCTTTTTATAAACTTACCCATACCGATAGTGGAAACCTGCCTACGGCGCAACTGTATAACTTAAATGATGATTTGGGTGAAAAGAACAACCTTGCACTAAAATATCCGGAAAAGGTGAAAGAATTGGAAACTTTATTAAGTACCGAAGAAGCGAAAACCAAATAAAACAGATCTGTTGGTCGATTTCCCCTGACCAACTCGATTTATGCAATACCATTTTAAAGACGTAAAACCAATCTTCTTTTATGCTGTTTTATATAATAGCTTAAAAGAAGATCATGGAAAACACAAAAGATAACAACAAAAATCTGGGCAATAAAAATGCTGATAACGGCGCCGATAAAACCAATATGCCCGATCAGCAGGTGCCGYGCCACCGGAGCAACGATAACGAAAAAAAAAATAGTGTTGAAACTGAAGCGGGTAACCTAGGCAGAGATTTCGGAATGGGCGATTTTGGTTCGGAAGAAGCAAGAACAGATGCCGAAAAAGGTAATAAGGGAGAAGCAGGAAATATGCCCAATACCACAGAAAAATAAAAGCCCCCGATGTAAAATCGGGAGCTTTTCCTAACAACTAAAAAATAGCACTTATTGGTGCTTTTATCCTACTTTAAATGCAGGGGCAACATCATCAAGACAAGTACAGGTTACTTTTAAGTCTTTAATGATTCCTGTTTTTAAACTGTAAACCCAGGCATGTACGGCTAACTCCTGGCCATTGGCCCATGCACTTTGTACAATTGATGTATTGGTTACATTTGCAGCGCCCTCAATGGCATTTAATTCAACTAAGCGGTCAAAACGCTGATCAGGATCTTTGATTGTAGCCATTTCACGTTCGTGCGTACGGTATACATCGCGGATATTTCTCAACCAGTTATCAATAATTCCAACCTGTTTATTGCCTAATGCAGCTTTCACGCCACCGCAGCCATAATGGCCACAAACAATAACGTGTTTTACCTTTAATACATTAATAGAATAATCGAGTACTGAAAGTAAATTCATATCAGTATGCACCACCACATTGGCGATGTTTCTATGTACAAAAATATCGCCTGGTCTGGTGTTGGTAATCTGGTTTGCGGGTACACGGCTATCAGAGCAACCAATCCACAATACCGGTGGGCTCTGGCCTTCAGAAAGTTTATCAAAAAAGGTAGGATCACTGTCGATTGTATCTTTAACCCAGTCCTTATTGCCTTGTAACAGGCTATCGTATGTTATATCTTTCGTATCTATTGTTTTTGCGCACATATTATAACTTATTAATATCTTCTTCTACTTTTATATTTAATTTTGGTACTGCATAATGTTTTTGGATATTCTCCAATGTGACGATAATACCTTTGGTATAGGCATTATGTTTGTAATTATAAATCGTTTCCAATACATCTGGATCGATATACCTGGCATTCGAACCGTCAATAATTACATCTGTTTCTTTCGGAATATTCGTTAAAACTACTTGTATTGCTGCTTTGTTCAGAAAAGAAACCTCTTCTGCCAGTTTAATCCTGATGTGCTTTTTATCACCTTCATTTGTAATTCTGTAAAAGAATGGGTTACGCATATTGGTACGGAGTAAATAGAAAATAGAAACCAACATACCAACTGCCACACCTTTTAACAGATCGGTAAATAAAACTGCTACAACCGTAACCACAAATGGAACAAACTGGTCCCATCCTTTATGGTACATGTGTTTAAATAAACTGATGCGCGTTAATTTATAACCCGTTACCAAAAGAATGGCAGCCAAACACGACAATGGAATCATGTTAATTAAACCTGGGATAAACAGTAATGATAACAATAGCCAGGTGCCGTGAAAAATAGCCGACATTTTGGTTCTACCGCCTGCATTAACATTTGCCGAACTACGAACAATTACCGATGTCATAGGCAAGCCACCAACCATACCACTGGTAATGTTGCCTAAACCTTGGGCGATTAATTCTCTATTTGTTGGCGATACACGTTTAATTGGATCTATTTTATCTACTGCCTCTATGCTTAATAAAGTTTCTAAACTTGCCACAACAGCAATAGTTGCAGCTGTTATATAAACATTTTTATTAGCCAACTGAGAGAAATCGGGCATGGTAAACAGGCCTAAAAATTCGCCAAAACCGCTTACCACTGGAATTTTCACCATCTGATCGGCACGTAGCGGATGATCGGTACCAGCAAAAAGTATAGTTCCAAGAACCCCAAGCATTACCACCAACAATGGTGCAGGTACAACCGCTAATTTTGGAAATTTAGGCCAAATAATCAGAATAGCTATCGATAATAAACTGATAACCACAGCAGCCAAACTAAAATGACTTACCGCTGCTGTAATCGCAGAAAAAGTATTTTCGTGATCTTGCTGAAAGAATCCTTCGTCGCCACTAAAATCGGTATCAACACCCAACGCATGTGGTAACTGTTTTAAAATCAAAATCAATCCGATTGCTGCAAGCATCCCCTCAATTACACTCGAAGGGAAGTAATTACCAATAGTTCCGGCTTTTACCAGGCCTAAAATCATTTGGAATACCCCTGCCAATACAACTGCAAGTAAAAAGGTTTGATAACTCCCCAAAGATGTTATGGCACCCAAAACAATAACGGTTAAACCCGCTGCAGGGCCACTAACGCTCAATTGCGATCCACTGAAAGAGGCAACCACTACCCCTCCAATAATACCAGTGATTAAACCAGCAAATAACGGTGCACCTGAGGCTAGTGCAATACCTAAACACAATGGCAAAGCCACTAAAAACACTACAATACTTGCAGGTAAATCTTTCTTTAAATTCTTTTTAAGAATATATTTCTTCACGTCCGAACCTGAAAAGGCCGGGTTAAACTTTTGCATAACGATATAATTATCTAGTAAATTTTAACGAATAAATCGCGGAGGAATCTTAAAAGCGATCAAGGAACAAGCATATCGTATAAATATTTAACACAACATACCCGCTCAAATTACTGATTGCAATAAGTTACCCCAATAAAAT
>NZ_JBFTQI010000365.1:0-5817 GCF_056398925.1 Pedobacter sp. 01T416_2 | reverse complement strand
GGTTTTAGATGGCGAAATACTGGCTGTACAAGATAAACAGGTTTTATCATTCAGTACGCTGCAACAACGTTTAAACCGCAAAACGATTAGTAAAAAACAATTGGAAGATGCACCCATTGGCTTTTTTGTTTATGATATTTTAGAATATGAAGCCAAGGATTTTAGAGAAGAACCTTTAAGTATAAGACGAAAAACACTCGAGAGGTTGATTGGTGGTTTAGCTGAAAGTCCGGTGATGATCTCTCCGGTAATCAATTGCCATTCGTGGGAAGAATTAGCCAAATTAAGACAAACATCCCGATCGATTAACAGCGAGGGAATTATGTTGAAGAAGTTGACCTCTCATTATCATAGTGGACGAAAAAGGGGCGATTGGTGGAAATGGAAAATCAATCCCTACACGGTTGATGCGGTAATGATTTATGCGCAAAAAGGAAGTGGCAGAAGGGCTAATTTCTTTACCGATTATACCTTTGCTGTTCGTGATGGCGAAAATTTAGTCACGATTGCAAAAGCCTATTCGGGTTTAACAGATAAAGAAATTAAAGAAGTGAATGCCTTTGTAACCCGTAATGCAATTGAGAAATTTGGCCCGGTACGTACCGTAAAACCTGAACTGGTTTTCGAAATTGCATTTGAGGGAATTGCTGAAAGTAAACGGCATAAAGCAGGTTTAGCGTTGCGTTTTCCACGTATATTGCGGTGGCGAAAAGATAAAAAGGCTGATGAAATTAATACTTTGGAAGATTTGAGACAGTTGTTAGCTTCAACTTTGTAGAAATTAAAACAATGATGCACGCACAAAACAATAGAAAGATTTTGAACCATAATTATTAGGAAAGCAGGTTCAGTGCATATCGGAACTGAAAGGTTACCGCACGATTTTAAACCCGACAGCAGCGATACCCTTTTTTGTTATGGATAAATTAACATTTAACGGTAATTACAAAAAAGGTAAAGCGAATGGCGGGACTGCTCTAACCGAAGCATTACTGTTATTCCTTTTCAAGAAATAATTAGAAAACCCATCAAAAGCAGCGATATTTAAGCATGGACCAAACCAAAACCAAAGGTTATAAAAAGATAAAAGCCTGGCTAAAGACCAATAAACGCAAGCCTTTTCAGTTTCAGGAAGATGCCTGGCAGTATTATTTGGATGGTTACAGCGGTTTGGTAAATGCGCCTACAGGTTTCGGAAAAACATTTTCTTTATTTTTAGCAGTAGTGATTGAGGCCTTAAATGCAACTGAAGCCAACAATAAAAAAGCGAAAGACCGTTTACAGTTAATCTGGATTACCCCACTCCGCTCCCTGGCGAAAGATATTGCAAGGGCCATGCGCGAAACCTTATTGGAGCTGGAATTGGATTGGCATGTGGGAGTGCGTAATGGCGATACTTCTCAGGCAGAGAAATTACAGCAGAAAAAATCGATGCCCGAAATTTTGTTGATTACGCCAGAAAGCCTGCACTTGTTACTGGCGCAAAAAGGCGCTTCAACTTTGTTCAAAAATCTTAAATGTATTGTTGCTGATGAATGGCATGAGCTTTTAGGAAGTAAACGAGGCGTATTGGTGGAGTTGGCCGTATCGCGGATTAAGGGTTTACAAAAGTTAGATAAAAACCAGTTTTTAAGAATTTGGGGGATTTCTGCCACTATTGGTAATATTGAAGAGGCGTTAGATGTACTCGAGCCCAATATGGAGGTCAAACGGATTATTGTTAAAGCCGATTTAGAAAAGAAAATCCTGATCAAATCAATTTTACCCGATGATATCGAAACATTGCCTTGGGCTGGGCACTTGGGTTTAAAGCTAGCCTACAAGCTTTTACCGATTATTGAGAAAAGTAAAACCACTTTAATTTTTATCAATACCCGCGGACAATCGGAAATGTGGTATCAGCATTTGTTGAATATCGAACCCGAACTGGCCGGGAGGATTGCCATACACCATGGATCGATAGATTTTGAACTTCGTAACTGGATTGAAGACGCCTTACATACCGGACAGCTTAAAGCTGTTATTGCTACTTCATCGTTAGATTTGGGTGTAGATTTTAAACCTGTTGATACGGTTGTTCAAGTGGGCTCGCCAAAGGGTGTTGCCCGGTTTTTGCAAAGGGCAGGCCGCTCGGGCCACTCCCCTCACGAAACCTCTAAAATATATTTTTTACCTACCAATGCATTAGAACTGGTAGAAGCTGCAGCGATTAAAGAAGCAGCCAAAACAAATAATATAGAGAGCCGTGAGCCCTTTATTATGGTATTTGACACCTTGGTTCAGTATTTGGTTACACTGGCCATAGGCGATGGATTTGATGATAAAATCATTTATGAGGAAATTAAGAACACCCATGCTTTTAAGCTTATCCTTCCTGAAGAATGGACCTGGGTAATGCAATTTATCACCTCAGGAGGAGACAGTTTAAGTGCCTACACCGAATTTAAGAAAGTGGTTAAGGACGAAGATGGGCTTTGGAAAGTAAAGAGCAGACAATTGGCGATGCGACACCGCTTGCATATTGGAACAATTGTAAGTGATGCAATGTTAAAAGTTAAATTCATCTCTGGTGGTTACATCGGCATGGTTGAAGAATATTTTGTTACCCGTTTAAAAGCTGGCGATAATTTCCGTTTGGCTGGCAGGGTTTTAGAATTTATTCAGGTAAAAGATATGACTGTTGTGGTGAGGGTAAGTAAACAGAAAAATGCGATCTCTCCAAGCTGGAATGGTGGCCGCTTGCCCATTTCTTCCAATTTAGGGTCGGTTTTACGGAAAAAATACAATGAAGCATTGGATAAAACACATCAGGATGAAGAATTAGATGCGGTGTATCCGCTGTTTCTATTGCAGGAAAAACGTTCTCACGTACCTAAAAATGATGAGTTACTTATCGAACTTATTAATAATAAAGAAGGTTTTCATCTCTTTGCCTATCCATTTGAAGGGCGTTTGGTACATGAGGTTTTGGYGGCCCTGGTTGCCTATCGTTTAAGTAAATTGTTGCCGATCAGCTTTTCTATTGCCATGAACGATTATGGTTTTGAACTTTTGAGTGAAACAGAAATTCCCATGGACGAATCGATTGCCTACGAGGTTTTTTCGCCTGTAAATTTGACCGAAGATATTACGTTGAGTATCAATTCAACTGAAATGGCAAGACGGAAATTTAGGGATATTGCCTGCATTTCCGGACTCGTTTTTCAGGGATACCCTGGTAAATATGTAGCCAATAAGCACCTCCAGTCATCTGCTGGTTTATTTTTTAATGTTTTTAGCGATTATGACAAACATAATTTACTTTTGCGACAGGCATACGATGAAGTTTTTTACCAACAACTGGAAGAGCCAAGATTGGCGGCAGCGTTGGATCGAATTCAGCATGGAGCAATTGTAATCACCAATCCTAAAAGTTTTACACCGCTGTCCTTCCCGATCAAGGTAGATAGTCTGCGTGAAAATATGAGCTCAGAAGAATTGGAGCAACGGATTATACGGATGAAAGCGGAATCAGAGAAAATTAAATAAATGCATCTTCTGGGATCTGTCGGAATTTAAAAGATCCTTCGACAGGCTCAGGATGACGATAAAGCGAAATAAATGAACATTACAAGCCAGGGTGAAGAATTGATTTTAGATAAAGAAAGGGCTTTGTTTTTACCTAAACATCAGCTTTTAGCCATAAGCGATCTGCATTTGGGTAAATCTGCTCACTTCCGTCAAGCCGGTTTGCAAGTACCTTCTACCATTGCCCAAACAGATCTTCAACGCTTAAGTTTGTTGATTAAACAATACAATCCTAAAACATTGCTAATTAATGGAGATATGTTCCACCATGGTTTAAATACCGATATTGATGAATTTTCTACATGGAGAAAACAATACCAGGAGCTTAATTTTCTATTGGTAAAGGGGAACCATGATAGGCTTTCGGACGCCAATTATGCTGCAATGAATATCGAAATACATGAACCTAGTTTTTGCCTGGGGCCATTTTGCTTTATTCATGATGCTCCAAATGGTATGGAAGAAGAATTATATCCCATCAGCGGCCATATCCATCCAGGTGTAACCATTGTGGGCAAAGCCAAGCAAAGATTAAAATTCCCATGCTTCTATTTTGGTAAAGACTACGCCGTTTTGCCTGCATTTAGTTTATTTACCGGACTTTATACGGTTTATCCGAAAGTAAACGAACGCATTTTTGCAGTAACGCCTAAAAGTGTGGTAGAAGTTTAGGCGTGAGCATCAATTACCTGTTTCAACTGCGACGCCTGTAAAACACCACTTTGTCTCCACACCTGTTTTCCGTTTTTAAAGAGAATTAAAGTAGGTACGCCTTGAATATTAAAAGAAGTAGCAGCTGGTTGATTTTTATCGATATCTACTTTAATGATAGAAACAGCATCGCCAACCTGAGATTTTAACTGCTCTAAAATTGGCTTCATCATTTTACAAGGACCGCACCACTCGGCAAAAAAATCAACAAGAACAGGTTTATCACCGTTAATTAAATCTGAAAACTTAGCCATGATATTTGTGTTTATTTAGAAACAAAGATAAACTGGATTGGTTTTTAACGAAAAATCGTCATTTCAAACGAAGTGCAACATAGTTGAGAACCACGAAGTGCTCAGCGAAGCTAAATCTATAATAGATCTCTCCGCTCCGCTATGCTTCAGTCGAGATGACGAATTTGATTGATTAATTATTCAATTAAGCACTTATCGGCAGTTCTGCAGCTAAGGCAGCAACCCAACTTTCAAATAAAGCTTTTTCGATTTTGATTACCTCAGCTGCATGATTTTCCCAATCATCGGAAAAACTAACCAGTTGATTCATCATTTCTTCTAAGTGGCCCTCTTCTTCTAATATAATCGATTTAACATTTACCTTGCTTTTTGCTTCATCTAAAACCGTTTGATAAATTGGATACAATTCATCGGCACGCACTTCAATTGCATAGGTAACAAATAAATAGGCAGCGAATTTTAAATCGTAACCGGAAAGGCTGAATACAGCTTTTAAATAACGACAAACCRCAATATCTAAAGCATGCAAATAGTATTTTGTATGGTTTGGAGATAACAACTCGGCATTGGAGTAAGTTTTACAAAGTGCTTCGTCAATCTTCGAAATCTGCTTTTTTAAATAATAAGCATGACGATGCTCTTCTGCAGCGTGTTTAAGAATAATCAGGTTTACATTTTCTTTATGCTCTGAAGCTGAAATCTTCTTTGCACCTGCATTTTCCATATAAGATAACGTATTTAACCATTTGGCATGCAGTACATTATCCGAAACTATCGATTTTAAATTTGAAGCTAACATTATTGATTGTTAAACTGGTAAATTGTTTAATTGTTGACATTACATCAACTGAAAAAGTTAATTGTAAACTGACTAAATTTCTCTGTTCAGGTCCCAGCCTTCTAAATAATCTGCTACTCTACGCACAAACATTCCCCCTAAAGAACCGTCTACAACCCTGTGGTCGTATGATAAAGATAAGAACATCATATGTCTAATTGCAATCACATCGCCATGTTCAGTTTCTAAAACAGCTGGTTTCTTTTTAATGGCGCCAACAGCTAAAATAGCTACCTGAGGCTGGTTAATAATTGGTGTACCCATTACATTGCCGAAACTACCTACATTGGTTAATGTAAAGGTTCCGCCTTGTGTTTCATCAGGCTTTAATTTAGAGTTTCTTGCTCTTGCAGCCAAATCATTAACTGCTTTTGTTAAGCCAACTAAATTTAATTGATCGGCATTTCTAATTACAGGAACGATTAGGTTACCACTTGGTAAAGCGGC
>NZ_JBFTQI010000364.1:0-5835 GCF_056398925.1 Pedobacter sp. 01T416_2 | reverse complement strand
ACACAGTACCGCGCAATAGTACAAAGTGGTAGCTGTGCAGAAGCCATATCAACCTCAACTACCATCACAGTAAATCCGGGTACCGTTGCGGCAAATGCAGGCGCAGATCAAAACTTGTGCAGTGGAAATGGCATTACCTTAAATGGGAACAATCCTTCACCCAACAGCGGTGCGTGGACTTTAATATCATCACAAGCTGGCCTTACCATAACCGACCCTACACTGTACAACACCACGGTTACTGGTTTGGTACCAGGGCAAACTTACACCTTCAGGTGGACCATTTCTGGTTTTAACGGCTGCCCCCCATCCGTAGATGATGTAACGGTTACTTATTACTCACCTGTTACCAATAATATTAGTGCATCATCAGCACCAGTTTGTGCAGGCCAAAGCATCGCCATTACAGGCGATACGCCTACTGGCGGAACGGGAACATTTGCCTACCAATGGCAGAGCAGTACCGATGGAAATACCTGGAGCAATATTCCTTCGGCCATCAACAAAGACTTAAGCCTAATTGTAAGCTCCTCAACTTATTTCAGAAGATTAGTGAACAGTACCATCTGTACTTCAATTAGTAATTCGCTACAGATTATCGTTTTACCAGGCCTAACCAACAATACCATTTCTGCCGATCAAAACATTTGTATCGGCACAGTTGCTGCAACTTTAACAGGTACTACGCCGAGTGGTGGTAGCGGAACTTACGTGTACCAATGGCAATCGAGCTTAAATGGAACAGCCTGGAGCGATGTATTGGGCGCAAACAGTGTAAGCTTTACACCTCCAACACCAATCGTAAGCATTTATTATCGTCGATCGGTAGCTAGCGGTGCTTGCAGCAACAATTTAAGTAACCAGATTAAGATAACAGTTAATCCACATGCTAAGGCAGAATTAGTTTTTAATACAGATAAAGGTTGTTCACCCTTTGTTTTAACGCCAACCAATATATCGGCTACACCTTATACAGACCGCAACAATACTTACACCTGGTTTGCCAATGGCGTACAGATTGGTACAGGAATTACCTTTCCTGGCTATACCATTGCAACAGATAACGAAACTGTTATTATCAAATTGGTCGTAACTAGCAGCCTGGGCTGTAATAACGATGAAACCAGTCATACTTTTAGCACAATACAAAATGTAACCGCCACCTATACACAAAATACAACATCCGACTGCGGACCTTTAAACGTTGTTTTTAGCAATACTTCCAATTCACTAACAGCAGCTACCTTTAACTGGGATTTTGGAAATGGCACCACTTCAAATTTGGCTCAACCGCCAGCGGTTACCTACCAGCCAGACCCAACAGGAAAAGATCTTACTTATAACGTTACTTTAAAGGCCACAACCGCTTGTGGCACCACCACGCAAACCTCAACCGTATTAGTAAAAGCAAAGCCGGTTTCCGTTTTTTCTCCAGATAAAACAACAGGCTGCTCCCCTCTCCCTGTTACCTTTAGCAATACTTCCCCTGGAAATTATACCAGCTATACCTACGATTTTGGTGATGGTTCAGCACCTTTAACCGTTACAGATAAAAATAGTGTAAGCCATACTTATACCACTTTGGCTGTGAGAGATTACATTGTAAAAATGACCGCAACCAATGAATGYGGAAGCAATGAATCTCAATATTCTATCCACGTTTCGCCTAATGACATTACGCCAGAATTGGTAGTAAACAGCAACCAACTTAAAGGTTGTGCACCTTTAAAAGTCGATTTCTTTAACAATACCAAAGGTGCCAGCACTTTTGTTTACGATTTTGGCGATGGAAGCACTACAGTAACCCATACTGCACCTGAAACCATATCACATACATTTACCCAACCTGGAAAATATACCATTACCTTATACGCATCAAACAACTGTTCTAATGCTTCAACAATCGAAACTGTTGAAGTTTTGCCACAACCTTCTGTGAGTTTCACATCAGATAAGACAAGTGGCTGTGATGGTGTTACCGTAAAGTTTAAAAACATCAGTACAGGTGCTATTGGTTATGTTTGGGATTTTGGAGATGGATCACCAACATCGAACGCTATAGAGCCTATGCATACTTTTAATGGTCCAGGGAAAAATTATACCGTTACCTTAATGGCAACCAATGCACTCGGCTGTACAAACAGCACTACCATAGCCGATTTTATCCATGTTGTTGCCCCACCAATCGCTACATTCACTGTTAGTCCTGGCAATGAAGTATCCATTCCCAACTATTCATTTGCCTTTAAGGATATCAGTACCGATGCCGTAAGCTGGGAATGGACTTTTGGTGATGGGTCGGGATCAACCCTGCAAGACCCAAACCATACCTATGCCAATGAAGGCACTTATAATGTAACCCTGAAAGTGCTGAACAAAGAAGGTTGTTCTTCAAGCACCTTCCAATCGGTGCGGATTATTGGTGTACCGGGTTACTTAAATATCCCCAATTCATTTATGCCCGCAAGTGCGAAAAACGAGATAAAAATCTTTAAAGCAAAAGGCCGCGGTATAAAAGAGTGGCAGATGTCTGTTTTTAACAAATGGGGACAGTTACTTTGGGAAACGACTAAATTGGACGATAACGCACCGCTGGAGGGCTGGGACGGTACTTATAAAGGACAGGAACAACCGCAAGGTGTTTATTACTGGAAAGTAGATATAAAATTTATTAATGGCAGCGATTGGAAAGGGATGACTTACGATTCATCTCCACCAAAGAAAACGGGCGTAATATATTTAATAAGATGATGAGGAGAGGGATAATATTATTTGTGTTTTGGTTGCTGCCGATGGTTTCGTTGGCACAGGACCACATTTATTCGCAGTTTTACAATGCGCCGATTTACTTAAATCCCGCTTTAACAGGTCAGTTTGAGGGCGACATCAGGTTTAATGCCTTATACCGCAACCAATGGACAGGGTTAGCCAGTGATTCTTCGTACATGAGTGCTTCTGGCGACCTCAATCTACGGAGATTAAACAGCGGCATTGGCCTAATTTTTAACCGCAGCAGCGAGGGTACTGCTTACCTGGTAAAGAACAATATTGCCCTAAGCTATTCCTATATCATCGGTGGAGACGATTTTGCCTTATCATTTGGCTTACAGGGAGGCATCACTAACCAAAAGCTAAACTGGGATAAACTTGTTTTTGGCGATCAGATCGATATCAATACAGGATATATTCCTGGTAGTATTTCTGGCGCCGAAAGGCCAAGTGTAGATAGTCGGTATTATTTCGATTCCAATGCAGGTGCCAACCTCGTAGTGGGGAAATTCATGATGGGATTAGCAGTACATCATCTTAACCGTCCGGATGAATCCTTATCAGGTTTTCAGGCCAAATTGCCGATGCGTATCTCAGGCAATTTAAGTTACAAGTTAACCTTGGTGCCAGATGAGTACGATCGCGATGGGAATTACCTCATCCCATCCATTGTTGCCTACAAACAGGGCAATGTGAAATCGTTCAGTGCGGGCATGCAATATAAATATGCGGGCATAAATGCAGGTATATGGTATCGCAACGATGGCAATTCGAATGGAAATGATGCGATTGTTTTTTCTGTAATCTTCGATATTTTTAACCGCAGAACAAACGKCGAAAAATTCAGGCTAGGCATCAGCCATGATGCTACAACCTCTAAAATCAACTACACCAACACCAGCGGAACATCCGAAATTGGCGTGGGTTATGAAAAATATTTTCCAAATAGTTCGAATGGTGGCAGGGCAAATGGCCTAAGATGTTACGATTTTTATTAATTTGCCTTTGATAATTCAAGGCGATGAACGAGATCATAGACCAAAACCATTTCATTACACAAAGTGAAATCAATAAATTTCTATTGGCTACCCTGCTTTGTGGCATAATCGGAGCAGAACGCGAATACAGAAGTAAATCTGCCGGACTCAAAACCATGATGATGATTGGTTTGGGTGCTACCCTATTTACCATTCTGTCTATCAAAATCGGACCAACCAGTCAAGACCGCATTGCCTCTAATATTGTTACTGGAATCGGGTTTTTAGGCGCTGGGGTAATTTTCAAGGAAGAAAACCGCGTTAAAGGGCTCACCACGGCTTGTATCATCTGGATTGTTGCTGCAATTGGAATGGCCGTAGGCTCTGGTTATTACGAACAGGCTATAGGGGTAACCATTGTGGTTTTATTGGCGTTGATTATTTTCCCCTTTTTAGAAGAAATTGGCGACCGTCGTTTTACCAAAAGGCTTTATCGCATTGTTAAAAAACAGCACACCCATGGCAATTTAGAAAGTTATGAAGAAGTTTTCCGCGAAAGTAAACTCAAACCACAGCGAGGGAAACACCAATTGGTAGATAATATTATCACAGGAAACTGGATTGCTACAGGCACACCTAAAAATCATCAGAAGTTTGTGGAGCGCATGCTTAAAGACGATGAGATTATTGAATTTGATTTTTAACCGCGTCGAACAAATCTATTTTTTGGGCTTGTAAGGCTAATTTTTTCTCTTCGATCACTATTGTATCCGACCAGCTGTCGTGCCAAGGCGTGCATGGCCTACCCAACGCACTGAATGGATTAAATGGGATAGCCCTCACTATATTTCTGATAAATGTTTTTTTGAAAACTCATATCGCTGCCATCGGCATTTACTGCTTTTGTTCCGGTAATTAACTTCCCAATCGACTTTCCTTTAAATAAGGTTTCCATAGCAAACATGGCTAGGGCATAAAACAACAACATCCATAAACGAAGGGTCAATTCATCCAGGCCACTTATCAGATTTGGTTTAAAGACGCGGATCAAGATTCCAATGCAGAACATGAGAACATAAAAAACAACTATATCGATAATGTAATTTATAAAACGCTTAGTGGTACTTGCATGACAGTAGTTTAGATTAACTTCCTGATAGTTGTTTTTGAGGTTCATTTTGAGCGTTTATATCCAATATTTCTAAGGTAAAATATTTTCATCTTCAGCCAAAATTAATTTATCCAAAATCATAAAACAATCATAGCTTTGTGTAACTATATTCATAATGATCAAGGAACAGATTTCAGTTTTCGATATTTTTAAAATAGGCATCGGCCCATCCAGTTCACATACCTTAGGCCCATGGCGGGCCGCACAACAGTTTACAGCTTCGCTTGCCCAAAACAATTTGATTGATGAAATTGAGGGCATAAAAATATTGCTTTATGGTTCGCTTGCCAAAACAGGTAAAGGCCATGGAACTGATGTAGCTATTCTACTCGGTTTAACAGGAGCTGATCCGGTAACTTTTGATGTAGATGCCGTTACACCAACCTTCGAGCGCATCCAAAGAGATAAGAAATTAAATCTTGCTGATCATTTAATTCTTGATTTTGATTACGATAACGACTTGCTTTTTCTTTTTGCCGAAAGTTTGCCCTTTCACCCAAATGCGGTTACTTTTCAGGCATTTTTAAAAGGTGGAAGCGCATTTTCAGAAACTTATTACTCTATTGGTGGCGGTTTTGTAGTTAAAGAAGGCGAAGACAATAGTAAAAAGCCACAGATAGACCTTCCCTTTCCCGTAGAAAAAGCAAAAGACCTTTTACACTGGTGTTTATCTACAGGTTTAAAGGTGAGCGAAATCGTGATGGAGAACGAACTGGCCTGGCGTACTGAAGCAGAGACGAAAAAAGGCATCCTGCAGCATTTTGCGGTTATGCGCGATTGTATTTATCGCGGATGTCATACCACAGGGTTTTTACCAGGTGGTTTAAATGTGGCGCGAAGGGCATTTCCGCTAAATAAACGATTAATTGATAAAAGTGATTATTCAGATTTTAATAGCTGGGTAGAAGCCATTAGAAA
>NZ_JBFTQI010000363.1:0-5840 GCF_056398925.1 Pedobacter sp. 01T416_2 | reverse complement strand
TCCCAAAGTAGCCGTATTTCTTGTTTAGTAGTGTTTTTCTGTTTTTCCAGAAACTTTGCATTACGCCAAAACTCCAACGGAAACGTTGTTTAAGCAACATATTCACCGTTTCTGGTGCTTCGGTATAAGCAATTGCAGCATCGCAGTTTTTAACGCGGTAACCTGCTTTCAAAATACGCATGGTTAAATCGCAGTCTTCAGCAAGCGTATCAATCGTAAATCCGCCGATTTCTAAGATTACATTTTTCCTAAAAGCACCAATTGCTCCAGGTACAACGGTTATTGTATTTAGTAAGTCGAAAGCTCGCCTATCCATATTCTGTGCAGTGATATATTCAATAGACTGCCATTTGGTTATAATGTTATTGGCATTGCCAACTTTCACTGTTCCAGCTACAGCAGCTATTTTATCGCTGTAGAAATAACGCATCAGTTCGGTAACGGCATCATCTTTCAATTGCGTATCGGCATCTATACAGACCACAAATTCGGAAGTTGCTTTTGATATACCATAATTTAATGCAGATGCTTTGCCTCCATTTGCTTTGCGGAAAACCTTAACCTGAGGGTGGTTGCCAAAGTGTTCATTAATAATTTCGAAGGTTTTATCTTTCGAACCATCATCCACAAAAATCAATTCAAAATTCGGGTAGGTGGTTTTTAAAAGACTATTAATGGTTTGCACAGCAGTAACTTCTTCATTGTAAGCCGGAATGATAATACYCACTTTTTCTGAAGGATTTACTATCAATTTATCCGCATGCTGTCTCGCTCTTTTTCGCTGTCTGATAGCCAGATAAGCAATAAAAATGGTCCTTAAAATGGCAAGTACAATAGCAACAGAAAATATAATGTTTAAAATCATGTTTCCATAGTAAAAAAAGTTGATGAAAAAATAATCTCCAGAGCCTGAAAAACCACTGTTTGCAGTAGACTTAACCGCAGGCATTAATTCTGATCTTTTTTTGCCCATTAAATCGCCAACTGTTGTAAAAGTATAGCCTTTGGCTTTAAAGAATTTTATAATCCGAGGCAAAGCGGCGACAGTAGCCTCACGGTTTCCACCTGCATCGTGCAATAAAAGAATATTGCCATTATCCTGCTGCTTCACTACTTCATTAAAAATCTGATCGGCAGTTTTGCCAGGTTCCCAGTCTTCAGGGTCGATAAGTTCACCTATATTGATGTAATTCTCTTTGCGGCTCTGTGCAACCGGCAAAATTTCTGAAATGTTCTGGGGTTCGGCATCGGCATTAAATGGTGCACGAAACAGAATTGTACTGTGGCCGGTAACCGCTTCAATTAACCTGCGGGTAGCATTTAGCTCGAATTTTACCCGTCTTGGTCCAATGGTCGACATATCCGGATGGAAGAAAGTATGGTTTCCAATTTCATAACCATCATTATATTCTTGTCTTAGCAGTTCCATATTCTGCTCCGCCATAATGCCAACTACGAAGAAACAGCCTGGTACTTTTTCTTGTTTTAATATATTTAACACCTGTGGTGTATAAACCGGATCAGGTCCATCATCAAAGGTTAAGGCAATTTTCTTATCAGCCTCTCCAAACCTTTTAATTACATATTGCTCAGGGAGACGGGTATATTTTTGATCGGCAATAGAGAAATTGTCTTTATTTAAAGTGAATTTTACACTACCTGGTGTTGGGGTAGAAATCAGGTCCAGAATTTCCCCATCGCCTAAATACGAGATCCCACCCATATTTAATGAAGCAATTTTGCGTAAATCGAATGGTTTTTTCTTTAATGTATCCAGACTGAGGTCGTTAGAAATAAAAGACCATAAACGTTTGTCCTCAGAGCCTAAACGCCATAAAGCTATCCCCGCAATATCCCAATCATCAGCCTTGCGGATTAAATTAAAATAGGTTGCCGCATCAGTAAAGTAAACTTCATGTTTAATCCCACTGCCATCATTGTACGTGTAGTTTAAATTGGCAGAGGCCGGATCATAGTTTATTTTACTTTTGTAATTAACCGCACTGGTCATTGCATCTTCGTAGGTTACTGATTTACCCACGCTATTTTTTGGCCAATCGTAACCATAGCAGGCCAGGGCAAGGATTACTTTGCTGGCATCAACTTTACTGCAAATGTCATCAAGTTTTTCTTCTACCCATTCCTGATGAGAAATATCGCCCGCATTACTTTGCTCGGTATGCTGATCATAAGCCATCAATACAATGTAATCGTTATATTTTTGAAGAATTTCTGGTTTATAATCGTCGTTTTCGGGTGAAATATCCTGAGAAACAATCAGTTTTTCTGCATGAAACTGACTATAAAGGTTTTTCATAAAAGCATTAAAACTGTCGCTGTTCTGGAGGTTTAGTTCTTCAAAATCGATGTTAATTCCGCGATAGCCATATTTTTTTGTAATGGCAATCAAATCATAGATTAATTTTTGTTGCGCGGGCTGATCATTTAATAACCGTCTTACAGCAGCTCCGTCCCAGTGATCTTTATTGTAATTAGAGACAACTGCAATGGCCGATTTTTTAGCTGTATGGATAACTTTTAAAGCAGCAGTATCTGCCTTGTCTACAATAGAATCGCCATTTAAAAAGAAAGATTCTGTAGCCACCATATCCAAATGGCCAATGTTCCTCTTAAGATCGGGCAATGATTTGCTGACAGTTGAAGCCCAGCTTACATAAAAAGCCATGTTTATCCGTTTGTTATTGCCACGATGGGTTAGAATGCGGTGCTCCCGGTCTTTTTTGATTTTTTGCAGCTTTGATTTTTCAATCGTGAAATCTTTGTATTGTTGCGATTTCTTCAATTTATCTAACTGTTTTTCAGTTAAGGGTGTATTGGTATTTATAAAAGGCAAATTTGGTGCCTGTACTGAAGACAGTGTGTACACCACGCAGATGATTGCGATAATGAAGACTAAAAAAAACGTACGGCTTACCCATGTAAATGTATGCCAGCGTCTTTTAGTCTCAGTTTGAAATATTTGTTTTCCGGACATTTTTCTTTTCTGATTTATTAATCAAATGTCACTAACGAATATGAAGATTGGATGAATGATTGATAAGAATGGTTAAGATGATGGATCGCTATCCCAGTTTTAAGATGCTGATTTACTTACTGTTTATCAGGTGCATAAGCGGTACTCTCGGATCTTTTCATCATTAAGAAGTTAAGGTAGCTAAGGTTTTCTTGCGTAAATTAAGATATGCGTCGTTATCCTGATAGGTTAAATTTTTTAAATACATTGGATTATTGATGGCAAGTTTTGGCGGTTCGTCATTCCCAACTTGATTGGGAACCACGGAGTGCTCATGAATACCTCAAAAAAGGAAAAACTTATGAATAATCTTAATGCAAGCGCTTTAAGATTCCCGCCTGCGCGGGAAAGACGGCCTCTCTTTTTAATCTGTCATTGGTAACTTGTTTCAGAATCTTTTAGTTTTGTTTATCTAGCAAGAGGATGTTTTCGGCGGGGTTGTCCTGTAATATAAAACCACAAAAAAGCCGACAAATTTTATAAAAATGCCGGCTTATTTATCTATTCAGTATGATGGATGCTGAAACAAGTTCAGCATGACGATTTTCTGTTTACTCTTCTAAATAACCGAACCTACCTTGGTTGTAATCTTCAATTGCCTGATGGATTTCGGCTTCAGTATTCATTAAAAACGGACCGTACTGAACAATTGGCTCATCTATAGGTTCTCCACTTAAAATCAAAACCACGCTATTTTCTAGCGCTTCGATCTTAATCTCTTCACCTTTGTTTTTGAAGTGGATAAAATCATCTACGGATGCGGTTTCGAACCCATTAATTTTGATCGAACCTTCAATCACCATAAATCCGGTATTAAAATTCTCAGGAAAGTTAAAAGTAGCTCCACCACCTTTATTTAACCTGGCATTATAGAGTTCTATGGGGGTAAAGGTATTTGCGTTGCCTTTTATACCCCGATAATTACCAGCAATGATCTCGATTTTTCCTCCATTTTCGGGAAGATCAAAATGAGCCATATCAGCCTGCTTAACTGCCTGATATCTTGGTTTGCCCATTTTATCTTTAGCAGGCAGGTTAATCCAAAGCTGAACCATTTGAAAAGGACCTCCAGCTAAGCTGTAGTTCGCTTCGTGATATTCTTTATGTAGTATACCACTTGCAGCAGTCATCCATTGTACATCGCCGGGGTAAATCACACCGCTGTTTCCAGAGCTATCGTGATGGGCAACCGCACCATGATAGGCAATAGTTACCGTTTCAAAGCCTCGATGTGGATGTACACCAACGCCCCTGGGTTCTTTCCTGGCAGAAAATTCGATCTTTGAACCATAATCCATTAAGAAAAACGGACTCATGTTGATTTTATATCCACTTGGGAAAAAATTGTGTACCCTAAAGCCATCGCCAACCATATGTGGCGCTGGCGCTTTTAGTACTTTTTCTATTTGTTTTGTTTCCATGATTGGAACCTTTCTGTTATGCGCTTGGCGTTTGGCGGATAATCCACGCTTATCGCCAAACGCCTATCACTTATACACTTTTTACAAACTGTAATTCGCCTAATATGCGAACTTCTTCACTTACCATTACGCCACCTGTTTCTAATGCAGCGTTCCAGGTTAAACCGAATTCTGAGCGGTTAATTTTTCCACTTAAAGTAAATCCTGCTTTGGTATTTCCCCATGGATCGGTAGCAATACCACCAAATTCTGCAGTTAATTTTACAGGTTTGGTTTCGCCTTTAATGGTTAAATCACCTTTAACGATATAATCGCTGCCATCTTTTTCTACTGAATTAGATTTAAATTCGATGTGAGCAAATTTTTCTGCATCGAAGAAATCTCCGCTCTTTAAGTGATTGTCGCGATCTGTATTTCCTGTATCGATTGAACCGATATCACCTTTGAAAGAAATTTCTGCATTTTCAAATTCATCACCTTCAGATGATAATTCTGCTGAGAAAGATTTTAAACTACCGGTTACAGTAGTAATCATTAAGTGTTTTACTTTAAATTGTAATTCGCTGTGGGTTGGATCTAATGTCCATTTCGTAGTTGCCATATCTTTTGTTTTTTGAGATGTTTAATATTTACAACACAAAAGTACAGCGCAGGTTTTTACTACAGATTGATGTATGGTAAGTAATGATTGAATGAAAGAATGATTGAATGTTGTAAAATTGAAATGTTAGATTTGACTAAGCCCTTCACTCATTCAAAATTCAGTCTAAGGCCTGAAATGTTTATTCGCCAGCTCTTTTCTCACACGACTTAACGATTCGGGGGTAATGCCCAGATATGAGGCAATCATCCATTGTGGTACGCGGAGGGTAAGGTTAGGATAGAGTTTTATAAAATCGAGGTATCTTTCTTCAGCAGTTGCACTTAATAACATATTGATCCTTTTCTGCATAAAGCGGATCGAATTGTTGAGCAGTTTAATTTGCATGGGCTGTAAGCATGGTACTTGTCTGGCGGCTTCTTCCATGAAATTGTTGGGCATTAACACGGCCTCGGTTGCTTCGATGGCATCTATAAAAAATATTGATGGCTCATTATTCATGTTGTTGCGATCAGACACCAGCCAGTTTTCGGGGGCGAACTGAAGGATGTGTTCTTTGCCTTTCGCATCAATTGAGTACGCACGTAATAAACCTTTGCCTACAAAATATCCATGTTTAAAATTATCGCCGGTATATTGAACTATTTCGTTTTTCTCGAATTTTTTAACCTTTAAAACAGATGATATGCTTTCGAACTGTTCATCAGTTATTTCTATTTTTTCCTGTAAGTATTTCTGGAACTGATGAATCATAAAGGCGGAATGTTATTTTTTTACGGGCTTA
>NZ_JBFTQI010000362.1:0-5846 GCF_056398925.1 Pedobacter sp. 01T416_2 | reverse complement strand
GTTTCCAAGGGGTTTGGCAAGTATTAATTTGTTTATTTACCATTAATTTATTTAATAAATGTCATATTTATTTACATCAGAATCTGTTTCTGAAGGCCACCCAGATAAAATCGCCGATCAAATTTCGGATGCATTAATTGATAACTTCTTAGCTTTCGATCCAGAATCAAAGGTTGCTTGCGAAACTTTGGTAACTACTGGTCAGGTTATTTTGGCTGGTGAGGTAAAATCTAAAACATATTTAGATGTACAACAGATTGCCCGCGATGTAATCAAGAAAATTGGTTACACCAAAAGCGAGTATATGTTTGAGGCCAACTCTTGCGGAATTTTATCGGCAATACACGAGCAATCTCAAGACATTAACCAAGGTGTAGATAGAAGCAACAAAGAAGAACAGGGTGCTGGCGATCAGGGTATGATGTTTGGTTACGCCACCAACGAAACCGAAGATTATATGCCTTTGGCATTAAACCTTTCTCATAAATTATTACAGGAACTTGCTGTTTTGCGCCGCGAAAATAACGAAATCACTTATTTACGTCCAGATGCAAAAAGCCAGGTTACTTTAGAGTACGACGATAACAATAAACCAGTACGTATCGATGCGATTGTAATTTCTACACAACATGACGATTTTGATGAAGAGGCAACAATGCTGGCTAAAATCAAAACTGATTTAGTGAATATCCTGATCCCAAGAATTATCAAAAGTAATCCTGCATACGCACATTTATTTAATGATAAAATTGAATATCACATTAATCCGACCGGTAAATTTGTAATTGGTGGCCCTCACGGCGATACTGGTTTAACCGGAAGAAAAATTATTGTTGATACTTACGGTGGTAAAGGTGCGCATGGCGGTGGTGCTTTTTCGGGTAAAGATCCAAGTAAAGTAGACAGAAGTGCGGCTTACGCTACACGCCATATCGCTAAAAACTTAGTGGCTGCTGGCGTAGCCGACGAAATTTTGGTTCAGGTATCATACGCTATCGGTGTTGCAAAACCAATGGGTATTTACATCAATACTTACGGCACTGGCAAAGTGGGTAAAACGGACGGCGAGATTGCTAAAATTGTAGAATCGATTTTCGATATGCGTCCTTACTTTATTGAGCAACGTTTGAAATTAAGAAACCCAATTTATAGCGAAACTGCTGCCTACGGACACATGGGCCGTACGCCAGAAACGGTTACCAAAACTTTCAGGACACCGAATGGTGAAGAAAAAACAGTTACGGTTGATTTGTTTACCTGGGAGAAATTAGATTACGTAGATCAGGTTAAAGCTGCTTTCGGTATTTAATTCTTCGAATAAATTATAGAAAAGGCGTTCTTGCAGCTATGCAGAACGCCTTTTTTGTTGCGGCCGGTGCAAAACTTGCGGAGTTTGACCGTGCGGTCAGATGTTTCCAGCTGACTGAATAGATTTGTGTCAGGTGGTAACACCTTACACCACCCGAAAAATCATTGATAACTTTTTTGAAAAGCAGGTTTCTGTGTACATCGGCTCCGATAATCCCGCTATACGCTATACTTCGTACCGCTGCTATCGGGTTTAGTTAACTTGGGCTGGTGGCTCTTGGGGAGATAATCCTTGTAAGAAATAAATACACTGAAACTATGCAGACCTCCGGTAATAGTAGCAAAGGCCTACCTACCCAAACCTGATTGAAATGAAAAGCCCGTAAGCCCGGTCCTTCACCGGGAGCGGATTTGTAATGAAAAGCAGGACCGACATTAAAAAGAGCTTCTGCAATTGCTTTCCAAAAACAATACAAATACATACTTAACTATGTATTCCTAGTTAGGCTAACAGCAGAAACGTCTATGGCAAAGAACTTTCTTTTTGAGTGAAAGACCCTGAAATAAATTCAGGGTGACGCAGAGAGAGGTAAGTCTAACTTACGAAGTCTAGGCCAAGTGGTATTTCAGCTCCTGATGGCTGCCTTGCTCAACCACTAAACCTTTATCCAATACAATAATTTTATCAGCATTGTTCAACGTGCTCGATCGGTGCGTAATTACAATTACGGTTTTCTGTTCGGCTTTTAAAAGTTCGATCATGCGTTGTACATGTTGCTCAGAAACCGAATCGAGCGATGAGGTGGCTTCGTCTAAAATCAGGATTTCCGGATCGCGGTATAAAGCCCTTGCAATGGCAATCCGCTGCCTTTGTCCGCCTGATAAAGATGTACCGTTTTCGCCCAGATAAGTCTGAAAGCCCCTAGGCAAAGCCTCAATAAAGCCAATTAAACCCAGCTTGGTGGCAATATCAATAATCCTTTGCATATCGGGCTCTTCTTCGCCAATGGCAATATTGTCGATTACGTTACCAGCAAATAAATCGATCTGCTGTGGCACTACCGATACCACTCTGCGAAGCGACGAGTTGGTAATGTATTTCAGATCATATTTACCTATACGCACATTGCCCGCCTGTATCGGATAAATATTCTGCAGGATAGACATTAGAGTTGATTTTCCCGAACCACTCTCGCCAACAATGGCTGTAAATTTACCTTGTGGAATGGTTAAATTCAGATTTTCGAAAACGGGTAGCCTTGCCCCATAGCGGAAAGAAACATTTTCGAAATGAATATCCCCAATTTTATCGGCACTCAGTTCAATCTGGTTCTCATCACTTTCGCGTTCCAGATCCATAATCTCGAATAACCTGTCGGCCGCAATAACAGCATCCTGTACGGTTTTATTCATCCCGATTAAAGAAGATACTGGTCCTGTAAAATAACCGATCAACGTATAAAACGACAATAGTTCTCCAGGGGTAATCGAATTGCTTAATACATAACCTGCACCTACCCAAAGCAATACAATGGTAATCATGCGCGAAATAAACTCGGTAGAAGTACCCGATACAACGGCATTTATATTCGATTTAAAGCCTGCCTGGAGCAACTTGATGAAACGGGTTTCGGTTTTATCGTTAGCATGATCTTCTAAGCCGAAACGTTTAATGGTACCTACAGCGTTTAAGCTCTCTACCAATTGCGATTCGAGCTCGGCAGCATCTTCCATTAACCTCCTTTGCGTACGTTTGTTAAATTTATCGGTAATTACATAAATTATTAGGTATAACGGGATAACCGTAAGCGTGATGAGTGCCAATTTCCAGTAGTAGGTAAACATCATGATAAATGAGAAGAAAACAATAAAAATGTTGACTACAAAATTTACGCATACATCATTTAAAAATGTTCTGATTTTTACCGCATCATTAATCCTCGAAATAATTTCGCCCACCCGCATGGTATCAAAAAACTGCTGTGGCAAACGGAGCAGATGTTTGTAGTACCCTAAAATAAGCTGCGAATCGATTAACTGGCCTGTTTTTAAGGTAAAAATTGTTTTTGCCGAGCCAATAAACAGCTGTACCAGCAGAATAACCATCATGGCTATGCTCATGAGGTTTAGCAGGTTATGGTTACCATCTACCAGTACAAAATCGACTAATTTCTGAACAAAAATAGAGGTGGATAAACCCAGTACAGTATAAACAATAGCACCAAATAAAACTTGCGTCAGAATGCCTTTATGCGGTTTAATCAAACTCCAAAATCTACCCTGGATTGATTTTTTTTCATTGCCGATCTGAAAGTCTTCTGATGGCAACAATAAGACTAAAGCACCAGTCCATTCCTTTTTGAATTCATCGTGCGTTTTACGGTGCACTTTCCCATCTATAGGGTCCATCACCTCTATAAACTTACTGTTTACTTTGTAAATCACTACATAATGCTGAAGGATATCATTCACAATAATATGTGCTATAGCGGGCGTAGGTATTTTAAATAAACTGTCAAAAGGTGCCTTTACACCTTTCGCTTCAAATCCTAATTTTTGGGCCGCTTCAACAAGTCCTAAAACGGTTGTACCTTTTTTATCGGTTCCGGCAAGCTGCCTGATGCGGGCAACAGCCRAATCCAATTTATAATGAGCAGCAATTGAAGCCAGACAAGCCGCACCACAATCTGTTATATCTCGTTGCTTAACTTTTGTACTCATTGCTTCTATGTTTTTTGGATTAAATTCGGATTAACCCAATCATCAACCTTATCATAAAGTAATTGATATAAACTACGGTCGGTTACTTTAAAACGAGCCGTAAAATTCATTCCTTTTTTGAGGTATCCTTTGTAACCGTTTTTGAGCATCAGAAAATTTTTATCCATTAAACACTTTACCTTAAAAGCAGGCTGGTTACCATTTAAGATCACAATATCGTCCGAAATATCGATCACTTTACCTACTGCCAAACCCCACTGGTTATAATTATAGGCATTGATCTGAAAATGCACTTCCTGTCCTTTTCTAATCAGGCCAATATCTGAAGGATTGATATAACAGTAGGCAGCTAAACCCGCATCGGGCGAAACCTCTCCTACTTTTTGGTTGGCAAATACGTATGCGCCATTCTGCAAACCGACTAAATTCTGAACTGAACCATCTATCGGCGCACGCAATACATATTGTTTTTTCTGCTCATTAAGTTCTGCCTGCTGACCCGAAAGTTGACGCAGCTCATTCCGGTAACCATTGGCTTCAGTTTGCCATTGAGTTTTATATTTGGTACGCACCATTAAATAAACCGATTCGGCCTGCTCTAGTTCGTATTTGTATTTTTCGTATTCAGATTGCGTAAGTACTTTATTCTGATAGAGCTTACTATAGCGCGCAAAATTGCTCGCGGCTTGTCTTTTTGCAATACCAGCATTTTTTGACTCCTGCACATATTGTTGCCAGGACGCTACATATTGGCCGCTTTGCAAATTTGATGACCCACCGTTAAATGATAACAGCGTGCTAATATCTTGTAAAAAATGGGTGATCTGGTTTTTGCGGGTTTCAACCAAGGCATCCTGCTGTTTGGGTAAACCCGCATCAATGGCTAAGAGCGTATCGCCCTGCTTAAGTCTTTTATTATCCGAAAGTTTGTACTGTATTAACCGGCCATTAACCGGTACAATAAGTTCTGTTTTTTCGATGGTCGATTGTAAAACGCCTGTCCCATTTATACTAATGGGTATTTTAACAAATGGAAGGGCAATCAAAACAATTAAAATGGCTGCCACAGCAACGACATAAATTAATTGGCTTGATTTACTAATTTGAGAACGGTAAACGAGAGCAGTATTTGAAATTCTTTCTGTAGAGTAACTGGTTAGCGCCATAGTGTTGAAATCGTAAAGCATCCGCTATTCTGGAAACCAGAACAGCGGATACAATAAATTGCTTATAGACTCCAAACAAGTTTCAAAACATTGGTTACTGTTTTGCTTAAAAATGTCGAAGTGTCTGCACCAACTGCATTTAAAGTTCCTGCAAGAGAAGTTAAAAGTTCGTTTAATGTATTGTTAATAATACCACCACCTTCAACTTGTGACATTTCAGTTGTGTTCATTTCTTTAACACCAAGATTTTTTAATTCTAAACTTTTCATACTAGATTTTTTTTGAGTTTTAAGATCCCTACTCTTTTGAAGGCTTTTCGGGATGCGCCTGATGCTTGGCCAAACACTTCGACGAATGTAATAATATTAGCTATACTGATGTAGTATTAAACACCTAACAAAAACCTAACGATTCGTTAATAACCCCAAAAAAATGCCCCCATCACATAAAAAACGCAATCACTACCAAAAAACTAGGGTATTAGTTTTCATATTCAATTTATTCATTAGCCTGAAACCGCCTTGCATTCTTTTTATTCGCTGATTTTTATTAGTCTGGTTTAAAAAAATAGCTTGATCAGATGCCATTCATTTTCATAAATGCTATCTCTTTTTCTGCGATATGATCGTCGTCAATGGCATACGATTTAAT
>NZ_JBFTQI010000361.1:0-5850 GCF_056398925.1 Pedobacter sp. 01T416_2 | reverse complement strand
CCTTTCACCTCATCATTAACATCTTCTTCGAAATAAATCCTCAAATGATGGTTAAATTGATCGGTTCCTGGCACCTGCGCAATCTTAATGAAGCAAAGATTGTTTTCATAAGGTTGATTGAAAGGAACAACCACATGAATAAAGTTTTTCCCCAATTGCGTAATATATGCAAAACTTTTTCTTGATTCGATCGCAATCATGGATTTTGTAGGTCTGAGATTTATCTCTCCTAATCTGGTCAATTGTTCAATAAAAAAACGGAATAACCCTAGGGTATATTCCGTTTTTCCGTTTAAAAAGTCTGACAAATGTTTTTCTTCAGACATCATTATCTTTAATCTTCTAGTAATTTTGTTGCAGCCTCATCGGTAAACCAGGTTAATTTTCCATCAATCGGATCAATTAACTGTGAAGGGTAAGTTGCAACATCTTTTTGCTCATCGCCAATAACATGTTTTAAAGCTTCGGCTTTATTCTCTCCAAAAACCAAAAATGCTACATTATCGGCTTTGTTGATTAACGGTGCTGTAAAACTGATGCGGTACGTATCCAATTTCTCTACATAAACTGAAGCCACATTTACTTCTTCATCTTTAACCAAAGTGGTGTGTGGGAAAATCGAAGCCGTATGTGCATCATCGCCCATACCCAAAAGGATTAAATCGAAAATGAGATCTTCACCGTTAAAGTGTTTATCGATTGCTTTTTTATATTCGATAGCTGCTTTTTCTGGAGCCAAAGTGGTATCAACGTAAAAAATATGGTCTTCTTTAATGCCTAGTGGATCTAAAATGGTTTTCTTGGCCATTAATCCGTTGTAGTTATCATCATTGGCCGGAACGTTGCGCTCATCGCCAAAGAAGAAGTATACTTTTTCCCAATCAATTCTGTGCTGACCTTCTGTTGCCAGAAGATGATAAAGTGCTTTAGGAGAACTGCCGCCAGTTAATACGAAATTAAAGCGGTCGTTTTCTTCGATAGACATTTCTGCAATTTTAATTACATAATCTGCCAGATCCTGGTTTAGTTCTTCTAATGTTTTGTATATGAGTAGATTCATTTTTATAACTAATAAGAGCCGTCATGCTGAATTTATTTCAGCATCTATTTATTAAAAAGACCCTGAAACAAATTACCTTCGGTGAGCTCGCTAAGGCTCGGTTCAGGGTGACGACCTGAGTAAAAATTTATTCCTTATTCTTCAATGGCAGGTTAAACCAGTGGAAACCATCTCTTGCAATAAGTGCTTCAGCTTCTTCTGGTCCCCAGCTATCGGCAGGGTAGTTAGGGAAGTTGATTGATTTTTTGCTTTCCCAAGTATTTAAAATCGGCATGACCAGTTCCCATGCTGCTTCCACTTGGTCGCCACGCATGAACAAGGTTTGATCGCCCATCATGGCATCTAATAATAAGGTTTCGTAAGCCTCAGGGGTATCACCCTCGTAAGTTCCTTTATAATCGAAAATCATATCAACAGGATTCAATACCATATCCAATCCAGGTCTTTTGGCCTGTACCTGCATACGGATACTCATTTCTGGCTGTATGCTGATTACTAACCTGTTTTGTTGCCAGTTTTCGGTTACGCCTGATGAGAAAATCTGATGCGGAACATCTCTAAATTGAATGGTAATTAAAGATGAAGTTTGGTTTAAGCGTTTTCCAGTTCTTAAATAGAAAGGAATACCTTGCCATCTCCAGTTATCGATATGGAATTTAACAGCAGCAAAAGTTTCTGTATTAGAATGTGCATCAACACCTTTTTCCTGACGGTATCCAGGCACTTCCTTACCTTCAACCCAACCTTTACTATATTGACCCCGAACAGYATGAAAACGGATATCTTCGGCAGAAAAAGGACGCATTGCTCTTAAAACCTCCACCTTACGGTTCCTGATTTCATCAGCATCAAAATTAATTGGCGCTTCCATTCCAACCAAACAAAGCAATTGCAACAGGTGATTCTGAATCATATCTCTTAAAGCACCAGAACCTTCATAATAACCTCCACGATCGCCCACGCCTAACTGCTCGGTTACCGAAATTTGAACGTGATCGATATAAGACCTGTTCCATAACGGCTCGAACAATGCATTGGCAAAACGGAAAGCCATCATGTTTTGTACAGTTTCTTTACCCAAATAATGATCGATGCGATAGATCTGCTTTTCGGTAAAAATGGTGCTCAATAATGTATTCAGTTCTTTTGCTGATTCTAAATCATGGCCGAAAGGTTTTTCGATAACGATACGGCTATTGTCTTCATCTTGTGTAAGTTTATATTTCTGCAAACATTCAGCAATAATCGGGAAGAAATTAGGCGCAACTGCCAGATAGAAAATTACCTGTGTTCCGACTCCAAATTCTTTTTGATATTTTTCTACAGTTGCTTTAAGGTTTTCGAAAGTTTTTGGCTGGGCAAAATCGGTAGGACAGTAACTCATAGTCTTTGCAAAATCGTCCCATTTCTCTTTTTTTACTTTTCCGCTGCGAGAAAACTGGTTTACAGCATCTTCTAAAGCAGCTTTGTAGCTATCGTCGGTAAATTCGGTTCTACCGGTACCAATAACGGCAAATTTATCTGGCATGTAACCCTCAATAAATAAATTATATAGGGCAGGTGCTAATTTTCTTTTGTTTAAATCACCTGTTCCACCAAATATTACAAAAATGGTAGGGTTTAATGCGGTTTTGGTTTTCATTTTATGTTCTTGTTCGTGAATCTAATAGGTTATGATAATTTATTCCAATCAGCATGGAAAACACCATCTTTATCGATACGCTCGAAGGTGTGTGCTCCAAAGAAATCTCTTTGTGCCTGGATTAAGTTAGAAGGCATTCTAGCTGTGGTAATGGTATCGAAATAGGTTAGCGTAGACGCAAATGCAGGGATACCCAAACCAGAATTGATACATGCACTAATTGTTTTGCGTGTACCAGCTAAAGTACCTTTGATAATGTTCTGGATACCCGCATCCCCGAATAGATGTTCTAAAGCGTTGTTTTTATCGTAAGCCTGATAAATATCTTCTAAAAATTTAGCCCTGATGATACAGCCACCACGCCAGATTTTAGCAATTTCCTGTAACTGTAAATCGTATTGGTATTCTTTTGAAGCCTGAACCAGTAAATGCATACCCTGTGCATAAGCACTGATCATAGAGAAGTAAAATGCATCTTCCAGTTCATCAATAGTAACAGCAATTTTGGTGTCTTTTTTGCCAAAAGCCTCTTCTAAAGAAACCCTTAGTTTTTTGAATTTAGATAAATCACGGTTAGAAACAGCTTCGTTAATGGTTGGTACAGGTAACTGAAGTTCCATTGAAACCTCCGAAGTCCATTTTCCGGTGCCTTTTGAGCGTGCTTCATCTTTAATCTGATCTAAAAGATTGTTTTGCGTTTCTGTATCTTTAAAAAGAAAGATTTCGGCAGTAATTTCCAATAAGAAGGATTGCAATCTGCCTTCGTTCCATTTTTTGAAAACCTTATATATATCATCGTTTGAATAGCCTAAGCCATTTTTAAGGATGCCATAAACCTCGGCAATAAGCTCCATAATGGCATACTCAATTCCGTTGTGCACCATTTTAACAAAGTGGCCAGAAGCACCAGGGCCAATATAGGTTACGCATGGATCGGTTCCAACTTTTGCCGCTACAGCATCAAAAACATCTTTAACTACGTTATAAGCCTGTTTATCGCCACCTGGCATCATACTCGGACCAAAACGTGCACCTTCTTCACCACCAGAAATACCCATTCCGAAGAAATGTAAACCATCTTTCTCCAGTTCGTCAACACGGCGGTTGGTATCGGTAAAATGTGAATTTCCGCTATCGATAATAATATCGCCCTTGCTTAAAAGTGGTTTTAGTTCTGCAATAACGCTATCTACAATTGGTCCGGCTGGTACTAATAAGATTAATGTACGTGGTGTTTGTAAGCTAGAAATAAAGCTTTCAATATCGTCAAATCCTTCTAAATTGTGTTTCTTGCCTTCTTCTTCAAGTTTCGAGATCATTTTCCTGTCTTTATCGTAACCTGTTACAGAGAAGCCTTTATCAGCCATGTTTAATAATAAGTTCCGGCCCATTGTGCCTAAACCGATCATTCCCAATTTATATTTTTTCGAATCGTTATTTGCCATTTTTTATTTTTTATAATGCACCCAAAATTAGGGTTTACAAATTAATATTGCAGCTATTGTTGTTAAAAGATTGTAATAAAGATTATTATTTTTTAGGCTCAACTGTAAAGATATTGTACTTGTCGGCCAGTTTCCAGAGTTTAGCACCACCTTTAATCCCGTCTCTGTTGGTTACAATTTTAATATTGCTTTCCAGTTTAAAGTCTATTTGTTTAGAATTGCCACCACCAATATATAAGGTATCATAATTGAAAACCGTTTTGTAGATTTCGATTACTTTTTTGAGCCTTTTATTCCAGCGCTCAGTCCCGATTTTTTCAAAAGCCTTATTTCCGATATAATCGTCATAGTCTTCTTCCTTGCTGATCGGGAAATGGGCAAGTTCTAAATGCGGTAGTAATTCTCCATCGAATAATAAAGCTGTTCCAAAACCTGTACCTACTGTGAAAACAATTTCAAAGCCTTTGCCCTCAACTACACCTAAGCCTTGTTGATCGGCATCATTTACCAAACGTACCGATTTACCTAACTCGTTAGCAACACGCTGAGCGAGATCAACATCTGCCCATTTGTTTTTTGCCAGGTTAGGGGCGGTTTTAACAATTCCGTTTTTAACATAACCGGGAAAACCGATCGATACGCGGTTGTAGCTAACAGGAAAAGGCTTAATCAACTCTATAATTCCAGAAACAATATCCTTTGGAGTAGCTTCTGGTGGGGTTTTGCTTTTTAAATATTCGGTAAGCATATTTCCGCTTTCATCCAAAAGAACTGTTTTAATGCTTGTGCCGCCTATATCAATAGATAATATATTGTTGTTTTCAGCTTTTTTATCTGTAGCCATAATTGTGTATTTATAATTTCGAAGTTCTACAAATAAATTAAAACAACAAACATTAAATGAAGATCGAAGTAATTTAGGTGTAATAATATATTCTATAAAATCTATGTATTTAATAGAATATATTTAAGTTTGTTCCGTTAAACTAAAAAAGACCACAAAAGTTATGACGGTAAACTACCTTGCATTTGCTATTCCAGCGTTTTTTATTTTTGTATTTATTGAGTTTAGGATCGCTCAGCACCAAAAAAAAGCGAAAATATTTAAATATGAAAGTACGGTTGCAAATTTTAGTGTAGGTATTGCCGAAAGGTTATTGAACTTATTTATTGCGGCAAGTTTTTATCAGGTGTACGATTGGGTGTATTTAAATTATGCAATTTTTGATATTTCTACAAAATGGTATGTGTGGATATTATTGCTATTGTCAACAGATCTTGTTTGGTACTGGTACCATAGACTAGGCCACGAAATCAATTTTTTGTGGGCTGCACATATCGTTCATCACCAGAGCGAAGAGTTTAATTTATCCGCGGCTGCGAGGATTACGACCATTCAAGCCATTTTCCGCAACGTGTTTTGGTGTATATTACCATTAATTGGTTTTCATCCCAATATGATTATTACCATACTTTTGGCCCATGGAGCCTATTCATTTTTTACGCATACACAATTAATCGGTAAGCTGGGTTGGCTTGAACGTATATTCATCACGCCTTCTTTGCATGGTGTTCATCATGCCTCTGACGAAAAATACCTGGATAAAAACTATGGCGATGTTTTTGTATTCTGGGATAAATTATTTGGTACTTTTCAGGCCGAAGAAGAGGCGCCTAAATATGGGTTAACACATCCTATTAAG
>NZ_JBFTQI010000360.1:0-5862 GCF_056398925.1 Pedobacter sp. 01T416_2 | reverse complement strand
GTTGCCGCATCAGTCATTTTAGGCAATCTTGTTGGCGAGCTAAAACCCTGGTTAAAACTATAGTTGATGGTTGGTTTACCAGTTTTTCCCTTTTTTGTAGTCACTAAAATTACCCCGTTGGCAGCTCTATTACCGTAAATAGCAGCAGAAGCATCTTTTAATACCGAAACACTTTCAATATCGTTGGGATCTAGTCGTTCTAGACCACCAATTTGTCCGGGGATTCCATCTACAACAACTAATACACTGTTGCTCCCGGTTGTAGCCAAACCCCTGATGGTGATGTTCGAACCATCAAAACCCGGCTCACCGCTCCTATTGTTAATTACCACCCCAGAAAACCGGCCGGCTAATGAATTGGATAAATTCGGTTGCGGACTCTTAACCAGGTCGGCTCCTTTTACCTGCGAGATTGATCCGGTTAATGTTGCTTTTTTCTGTGTTCCATAGCCAACCACTACCAATTCGTTTAGTGTTTTGGTATCAGAACTAAGCTGAACATTAATGGTTGTTCTATCACCAACCGTTTGCTCCTGATTGGTATAGCCMACATAAGAAAAAACAAGTACATCTGTTGTGGCTGCAACACTGATACTAAATTTACCTTTTGCATCAGTTTGCACTGCTTTTTCGGTTCCCTTAATCTTAACCGCCACACCTGGAAATGTAGCGCCAGTTTCGTTTGTTACCGTACCTGTTATCACAATTTCTTTAAGCTGACTCTTTATCCCTGTTTTAACAGAAACTAAAGATGCCATTGCCGGTAAACTGATGGATACGATAAATAGAAATGCCAGTGTTTTAATTGTAAAGAATTTTGGCAAAAATCCTTTCAGAACTTTTCTTCTCATATTGGTTTGCAAGTTTAATATTTGGTTAGCAGATCAATTTTACAACCTACCCAACAGAACCCTCTATCGGAATCGCGATTATAACACTGCTTTATGGAAGGCTAAATTAGCGCCAACAAACAACTCCCAAGGGGTACAAACAGTCCAAATTAGAGGGGTAAACAAACCGAAAAAGCCCCAAAACAATGCTTTGGGGCAGATTATTAAAAATAATAGATGAATGGCTACTTGCTATTTACCTTTTTTAACTGTGGTATTAATGTTATTGGAAAACGGCTTGCGGAATTTTTTAATGTACTGCGATGGGTTCATGTTAAAGAGCTTATAAAACTGCTCTCTAAAATATTTCGGATCGTTAATGCCCACCATGTAAGAAGTTTCCTGAATGGTTTTATCGGTATTGATAAAAATTTCCGCAGCTTTCCTCAACCTGATGAAACGAATAAAGCCATTCGCTGACTGACCAGAAATGGATTTTATTTTGCGGTAAAGATTAGATCTCGACATACCGATAGCTGCAGTCAGTATATCGATATTAAAATCGGGATCGATCAGGTGTTCTTCTACAATACGGATACAGTTATCCAAAAACTCTTTGTATTCTGCAGATATTTTGGTGTTATTAGAATTAAGGGTAATCTCGTTATAAAAGTATTTTTGCAGCGCATTTTTACTCTTTAGTATACTGGCTACCCTCGCTTTTAAAAAATCTTTATCAAAAGGTTTGCTGATGTAATCATCGGCCCCGCCTTCTATTCCTTTAAGTTTAACCTCTGGCGCAGAAATAGCGGTCAGCAGGATAATAGGAATATGAGAAACGGCTACATCTTCTTTTATTTTACTACAAAGTTCTATCCCGGTTATACCATCCATCATTACGTCACATATCACAATATCGGGCAATAGTTCTTTTACCATATCGTACCCGTCTTCTCCGTTGCTCGCTTCATAAAGGTGGTAATCCATTCTGAAAACCTGTTTCAGGTATTCTCTGATCTCAACGTTATCATCAATAATCAAAAGTGTTTTTAAATCCACAGCGAGCTGACTATCAATCAATGGTTCTTCTGCTGCTTTTACAATATTATTTGCCGTTATTTCATCCTCTATTAACTCTTTAAATAACGATGAATCAGTATCAACCAGTTCCTCCTGCAAAATTACCGCATCTTTAAAATGGCTTATTCCTTTTAATAAAGCAATATTAAATGCCGTGCCTTTATTTTCAACGCTGGTATAACTTATCGTTCCACCATGCATTTCTATAAAATTCTTAGCCAGGTACAAACCAATACCAAAACCTCCTTTTGCTGATTTATTTCCTGGATCCTGATAAAATTTTTCATAGAGTTTTTCTCCTGCAAAGCTGGTAATACCACAGCCTGTATCTTCTATAAGCACATTTATATTTTCCTGATTACTTTTTACAATCATTTTAACCGTACCGCCTTCGGGCGTAAATTTTATGGCATTTGCCAGGAGATTAAAAAACACAATCTCTATTTTTTCCCTATCAGCATAAAATGGGATCAATTCATCGGCGCATATAAACTCAAATACAATTTTTTTAGACCTGGCCTGGTGCACAAAGCAAAGAAATACTTCTTTACACAAACTCATCAGATTTACGGGAGCTACTTTTAATTTTCCGCCATAGGTATCTGCTTTTCTGAACAATAACAATTGATCTACCAAACTTAAAAGCCGTTTTGCATTCCTGTAAACAATATTTAAATCAGTGGTATCAACATTTTTATCATTCTTGTATAAAAGCTCTTTAACCGGATTGATAATTAGTGTAAGTGGCGTACGAAACTCGTGCGATACATTGGTAAAAAAAGAAAGTTTCTTCTCGCTGAGTTCTTTCTCTTTTTCACTTTCTACATGGGCCAGCTTCACCTGGAATTCGAGGTTTGCTCGATGCTCACGGTATTTAAGATAGGCATAAATTATCCCAAAGAAAGCCAGTCCATAAATACAAAAAGCCCACCAGGTACGGTACCATGGCGGTGTAATGGTAATTACGATAGAATTGCCCTCCATATTCCAGATGCCATCGTTATTTGATGCCCTTACCTTTAACACATACTTACCGGGATTTAAATTGGTATAGGTGACTTTATGCTCACTGCCACTGTAATTCCATTTCTTATCAAAACCTTCGAGAAAATAAGCATACTTGTTTTTTTCGGAAAGTGTATAATTGAGTGCTATAAAACCAAAAGAAAGCACACTCTGGCTGTAGGGCAAAGTGATCTCCTTGGTCATATACACCGGTAGTTTTAATGGAGAATCATCACCAGGCAGAATTAATTTATTGAAAATAGAAAAATCGGAAAAATAAACCGCCGGAGCCGTTTTATTATATTTTAGCTGTTGTGGATTAAAGTAAACGATACCTTTACTTCCCGCCAGGTAAATTTCTCCTTTCGCATTTTTACAGATAGCGGCATTGGCATAAACACCGTCTTTCTCATCGTAATTTTTTACCATTTTGTTTACCGGATCAAAGAGTGAGATTCCCTGTTCGGTTGTTACCCATAACCTGCCATTGTTATCTTCTACCAGATCGGTAAAAACATTGCTGGCAAAACCGTTTTGCTTTGAATATATTTCGAAAGTATCTGTTTTAACTACATATTTATTCAATCCATCGCGGGTGCAGATCCAAACATTTTGGTGCGAATCCAGATAAAGGCTATTTACAATGTTATTGCTAATGCCACCTTTTCTTGAATTATCGATCATGTAATTGCTAAACTTTCTGGTTTTAGGGTTAAAGCGGCTGAGCCCACTTCCGTATGTCCCGATCCAAACATTGCCCTGCGCATCTTTTAAAAGGCAGTACAAATGGTTATTACTCAATGAAGCCTGGTTTTTAGGGTCGTTAAAGTAATGTGTATAACTGCCGTTTTTTTCGTTATACACTTTCAAACCAGCATCGGTAGCCAAATAATATTCGTTATTGTTTACCTCAATTAAATCTCTAAAAACATCTTCGTTAAAAAAACTACCAAGTGCCGAACGGTGATGATGGTGAACAAATTTATTCTCTTTCTCCTCGTAACGGTCGAAACCATTTTCGCCCATTACCCATAGCCTGCCATTTAAATCGGTAGATAGGTTAATAATATCAGAGCTTGATAAACTATTTGCATTACTGGTATGCAGCAGTTTAATTACTGAACGATTATCGGGATTATATTTAAACAAACCTTTGTTTGTGCCTACCCAAAAATCCTTACCATAACTGATGATGGATTTGATGTCGGCCTGCCCAAAAGGAAGGGAAATAAAATTAAACTTATATTGGTTAAAGTCTATTTTACTGAGACCATTTTTACCACAAACCCATATCATTCCTGTTTTATCGCTGTATAGACCTCCGTTGGCAAAAAATTCGAGTTCTTCTATTTTCTCCCATTTATTTATTTCGGTGTTTACCCAAAATAATCCGGAGTTTCCGCCAACCAGCATTTTTTTTGCGCCTAAATTTAATATACTAAATACTGAAGCGTTACCAGTGCCTTTACTACTGTAGGTATTGAATTTCCCTGTTTTCGGATCGAATCTGAACAGATCACCTTTCCAATAGCAACCAACCCATATCATGCCATCGCCATCTATACTAAGTGTCCAGATATCGTTCGGGTTTTTTTCGCCCGCTATTTCCTTTTGTGTATAATTGGTAAAGCGACGTGTCTTTTTATCAAATTTATTTAGTCCTTTGCTCCAATTGCCTAACCATAAATTCCCTTCTTTATCTTCTGCAATGGCATTAACCGATTTTCCTTTAATGGCATTTGGATTTTTAATGTCGGGCTGATAAACTGTAAAAGATGCTGAGTTTTTGTTAAAAAGGTTAAAACCATCGTCGGTACCTACCCAGAGCTTATTTGTTTTATCAATGAGTAGCGACCATATTTTATTATTGCTCAACGATGTTCTTTTGTTTTCTTTATGATAAAAACGCTCAAACTTCTCTGTTACAGGGTCGAATTTATTTAAACCGTTCATGGTAGCCACCCAGAACACACCATTCTGATCTTCTACAACAGCATTGATATAGTTATTGGTTAGTGATGTTGTATCGCCGGGGATATTTACATAAATTTTAAAAGAATAACCATCAAACTTACACAAACCGTTTTCGGTACCAACCCATATAAATCCCCTTTTATCTTTTAAAGCAGCTGTTGTATTTTTTGAAGGCAGTCCTTCATTTATGCCGTATGTTTTAATTACATAATGGCCTGCTATTACAGGCTGGTTATCGACATGGGATACCTGCGCTTTAACATGAGTAAAGAGGAAAAAAAATTGTAGAAGAAAACAAGTWAGACTAATTAATCTCATAGTTGAACAACAAAATTTGATGGGAGAATGCCTTAGCTAAACCCTGCCTCTTTTGAAATAGACGAGTTGTAAAGATACACTTTGCAAACTTATTACCGAATCTATTCTTGTGTTCAAGTTAGTGCCAATAAAAAAGAGGCCGATTAAAAACCGACCTCTTCGCACTAATCACTACTAACTAAAATTTAACTGAATTGAGATTCTTATCTACTAAAATGCCTTCACTAATCTTAAGCCCGAACTGTAGTTTGCGTTTTGCCTTTAATTTCAGGATAAACAGATCGGAAGTTTCGTTTAAAGCATCTTTGTTGCCAATGTTTAAAAAGGTTGGATACAAAACCTTAGCGCCATTGGTGTGCAGGCGGTCGTTGGTCAGGTTATCCATCTGTTTGATATTTAAAGGCTGAACGCTTACAAAATCATAATCCTGTGCATTGTATGGTAGGGCAAAACTTAAAGCATTTACTGATTTCAGGTTTATTCCTTTTACTTTGATTTCGATGATTTCGTCTTTGTTGTAAGCTTGTTTAGCCGTACTGATTTCYAGTTTACCTGCAACTTTATCAATTTTAGCATTTTTTATACCTCCTTCAAGTTGTGTAGCCACAACTGAAATATCGTAGGCATCAATCAAATTGTTTTTATTGATATCGCC
>NZ_JBFTQI010000359.1:0-5876 GCF_056398925.1 Pedobacter sp. 01T416_2 | reverse complement strand
ATTGTAATGACAGCTTAGATTTGAATTGTTATAATAAAATATAATACCTTAGCTAAAAAGACAATTAGATCACAAGATTGACAATGGAAAAATTTGTAAAAATTAAATAGATAATCACTGCAATTTAAGCAGTCGCAGAAAAATTCTATACTGCTGGTAACAGTGCAGCAGGAACTAGGGTTCGTAAGGCCATGCAGGAATTAAAAATCTTGGCTCAAGAAATAAAGTAACTGAGAAAAAAATAGCGATAAATAAAAAATACTTGTTCTGTGTAATTAAAAACTTTTTCTCATGATTGCTCCTCCCACTAAACTTTGCGATAGGTCATCTTTTAATTAAAATAAATAACTTATCTTGATCAAGTCGATAGTTCTATGAAATAAAAAATATTAAATCTTAATGGCTCTCAAAAACAAATCTCTCAGAAAGCAAACTCAATATTTTCTTGAAACGGAATACCCTAACCTGATTATTCAGGACAATTATCGGTCGATCAAAAATTGTCTGAAATATTTTAATGCCAAGAAAAATTGGTATTCGGTTATTTTTTTGGTCATAAGCATATTCTTGCTATTTAATAATCCAGTCGTGGATTGGTTAGCAAGTAAGATTCATATAGATTTTATTAAGTTCATAGAAATCAAAACTGTAGCGACTATTGTTGATCAACGTACTTCAAATATCGCGACGATCATAAGTATGACACTTGCCGTGATGGCGATGCTGTTTAGTAACATGGCAGTAAAAGAGCCATTCTTATATGAGCTATTGTATGAAAGATCACTGTTAAACTTTATCATTATCTATACACTAACGACTATTGGATGCTTAATATTCCTTGGTACCTTGCGCGAAACATTTACTGATCATGAGCATTACTATTATAATGCAATTCTGATCGGTTCTTATCTGGTGATGAGCATACTCGTTGGTATCGCACATTTATTCAGAACTGTTTACTATTTCATTAACACAAAAAATGTGCAGGATCTTTTGGAGAATGGTCTCATCTTGGAATCTAAAAAGAATATTTATGATGAACTTTTTAAACGTCACAGCAGTTTAATCTACAAAAAAATTATTCAAGCTGAGGGCTTAGTTCAATTTACTAATCATAATATGTTTAGAGCCGGAGTATCTCAGCAGGTGATAACTCAATTTAGCGCTGAGATAAATGATCGCAACTCATTATTAATATATGACGTTAATCTGGAAAACTTAAAGACTTTTGTTGAAAAGACAGTTTCGTACCCAAATAGATTTTATCAGGAGATTCAGCTCAATTCAATTGCGAAGATTCATGATGATGTGATCCTCATTGAAAAGGTACCCCTTACCGCAAGAAAAAAGTTTGGATACTACACTGAAATCTTCATTTTTAAACCTGCCAAAGATCTTAAGCCTGTTGATAACAGATATTATGATTATTTTGAAAAGAAGTACTATGAGGCAGTGGAGGACAAAAAACATAAAGAAGTTAAAAAGATTTTGGATGTTTTCGAAAAGCTAAATGATTTAAAACGCATCTATAACATAAAGGAGTCAGTTTTATGATATTCAATGAAATAAAGGAAATGGTTTCCAAGGGGGTTGAATTAGCAATCGAAAATAATGATCGCTACACACTGAACGAGTTGACTGCATTCATAGAAAAGATGCTGATAGATAGTGTGAAACATCTTGATGAGAAACAACATCTCGATTACATATACTTACCACCATCAATTAATAGGATGGTCATGGATAAAGTTGGCAGCCAAGATTTGCAAAACAAAGAACTTGGATCATATGCCCACACGATACCATCAAATATCTTAAAGGATTTGATGATGTTGCCAGACAATATTCGCTTTGCAAATGTTAAAGCAGAGAGTGATCTTGATACCGTTTATAATCAGTTTTATGAATGCTTTAATGCATTTAGTGCGATTCTATATCAATGTGTAGAGGCAAAAAATATCGGTGGGTTTAAAACAACAATATCTGATTTTACTGTCTCAAGCTCAAGAGCTGATAGAAGTGTTCAACATTTTCTCAATAGGTACAGTCTAGCTAGCAATGGACAGAGGTTTATTCTTGATCTAACCAAGGGTTTTCAAACCCTTCAACGCCGTATGCTGACTGGTATAAAATATTGGATAAACTTTTTGCGTTACGAGCAATTTCTCACAGCTTTTGAATTCAATGAAATTTCTGAATTAATCAGAATTCCTATAAATGAATCAAACCAATTGCTTGAAGATATAATATTTGTTTTCAATCTAAAGGGTAGCTATCTTAATTGGACAGAGTTTACGTTTTATGATTTAGTGATCGAACGAAGTAGATCAAAAGTATCACTACATGATTGGATGATGACGGGATTTCTAATTGAATGCCTGAGGAATGGATCATTTTTTATCAATTTTGATAGAGTTGATTCCAAACAGAAAAACGTCATATCAAGTCTTTATCAGTTTCTTTATGAAAAGGCCAAAGAAATGATTAAGAAACCCGAAAAGCTGATGTCGATTGTTGAACTTTCAACTTCTGATGCCCTAAATATAAGCCTGGAAAACATATTGAATGCATTCAAACCAGCTTTTCAGGAGCGTTATAAGGCAGTTGAAAACGAAGTAATGCACGCAGGCCTTAGTATTGAAAGAATAAATGAGTTTAAGAACCGTGCTTATGTCGCCTGGGAAAGGCAAGCTAGGATCAGAAAGATATTTGAGAGATGGGGCAATTACACTCAGATACCATCTCAAGGTCATGAACTGGTAAGGGTCGGAAAATCTAATTTTCTCGAAAGAGGTCGTATAGCCTTTATTGAAGGCAGTAGCTATTCGCGAATTATCGGATTAGAAGATTTAGCTGCTTTGGTAGGGCGTACTGAGGATGAAGTCTTTTTTCATCGCGTAGATCAAAGCTTACCAACGGTTATTACGGGAGGAAATGCTGTAGAAGTAATTCAAACGGCTATCTCTCGGCTAATAGATCGAGGAATTGAGGCTGATATTATTATCACTTCTCCCGAGTTTGCATATCAAAACGAAAAATTACTCTCCAGTCCAAATTTTGTCGCAATCGGAAATTTAATAACCGATGCACAGGATATCCAGTTCCTCAAAATTGGAACTTTTAATGACATTCCAGTATATACATCATTCGATCGCTTTGTAAGCAACAAGTTCTTAATTTGCAATTTCAGGAAAGCCTTTGAAATGGAGTATAAACTTAGTTTCAACAAAATTCAAGGTCCCCTGACTGTTTCAGTACGTGAGCCTGGATTTGAGGAAACAAAAATCAGATACTCTCAAAATCCGGAAACAGGGAGTCGTGTGATTAGTGGAGAATCGGTGGATGATGATGAAGCTTTGATCCTAATGCGCACTTCGATCATTATTGATTTGTGGAGTATTGTAGATTTTAAGATTTTAGATGTCAATGCATTTGTAGTTGCGGAACTCGGATAGTTATTGATTTTTCAGATTATCTTATAGTTCATTACTTAAAGCATTTCATAATGGTTAAAGTGAATAAGTTTTAATCTTCTATATAAGACATTAAATTTTTTTTATTTCTTCTAACTTAGCCAGATTTTGATCTGGTCTTTATAGCATTTTTTGAAAATTACTAGAACTTTTTTTATTTTTTGTGACAAATAGCAAAAATGGTCAAGCAAATTGTTTTATCAAATCTGGCTAAAGTTAACATGAATCGAAACGAAAATAAATACTATAAATTAGAGTTATATGAAGTAATCCTTTAACCACTCGGGTGTTTTGCAAGATGTATTTTTGTATACACAAAAAAATCTTGCGCCCTTGAGGTCGGGTATTTCCTCGGAACTCGGAAATACTTAAAACACTAATAAATCATCCAAAAATTCCGCAATATCCAATTTGTAATGTATTCTAAAAAAATGATGAAAGTAGGAAGTTATCTAAGTTTCGAGCAAAATTAACATCATAGTAGTTAAAGGCCTGAATAGTTTCTGCTATCATCCGCATTAATTTATCATCAAGATTGGAACGGATTTATAAAATGCTTTTACAACGGCCAGCGCTCACCTGTGGCTTGTGGACCCCACCATAGCGTAATGCTAATTTGCTTCTACCGATGAATTTTGATTTCAAAATTATCCGAATCACTCTTGTGAAAGAAAAGGTGTAAATCCAAATTGCATAATTCCAAAGTAGTACATATGGCAAAAAAAAACACTGGATCCCGAACGTAATATACAAATGATCACATAACGTGTAATTAATTTTAGGTTTATCCACAGCTTATGAGACATCTTCCGATAGCGCGAATTACCCCTGAGAAATTAATGGAAATGTTAAAGAAAAAAGGTGTAAAAATGTCTATAAATCAAGCGAAGGAAATCTTGGATTTGCTATATGTTTTAGCTATTTTGGAAGTAGAGCAAGTTTTAAAAAGATGATTACAGCAGATTTATACATTAGAGTAAGCACTGATGAACAGGCTGATAAGGGGTATTCGCAGCGCAATCAAGAAGAGGTTTTACAGAAATATTGTTTCGCCAGAGATATCAAGGTGAGGAAAGTTGTTTTTGAGGATCATTCCGCCAAAAGCTTCGTGCGGCCCGCATGGCAAAAATTATTGGCTGATCTAAAAAAGAAGAGAGGACAAACGGATTTGGTACTTTTCACCAAGTGGGACAGATTCAGCAGAAATGCGGGGGATGCCTATCAGATGATAAAAATTTTGGCTGATCTCGGTATAGAGCCTCAGGCCATTGAGCAGCCTCTTGATATCTCCATTCCCGAAAACAAAATGATGCTGGCTTTCTATCTCGCAGCTCCCGAAGTTGAGAATGATAGAAGAGCGCTCAATACTTTTCATGGAATGAGAAGAGCAAGGAAAGAAGGGCGATGGATGGGGCCTGCTCCCATAGGTTATACTAACAAGGTAACCGAAGACGGGCGAAAGTATATTTGTCCTGTAGAACCCCAAGCGTCAATAATGAAGTGGGTATATGACGAATTATCTACGGGTAAGTGGTTCATTGATCAGATCTGGAAGGCGGCATCAGATAAAGGGTTGAAGACAGGCAGAAAAAATTTTTGGCAGATTATTAGAAATCCCATTTACTGCGGTAGGATACCCATTGCGAAATACAAGGAGGAGGAAGCCCATACGGTTATGGGGCAACATAAAGCAATAGTTTCTGAAAGCATCTTTTATAAAGCTATGGATGTTTTGAACGGCAGAAACAAACCCAAAAAGACAACTATATCTTCTCCTGATGCGCTTCCCTTACGTGGCTTTCTGATATGTCCAAAGTGCGGCTACATGCTCTCAGGTAGTGCTTCAAAAGGTTATAGCAAGCACTATCACTATTACCATTGCTTTTCGAAATGTGGGGTGAGATATAATGCGGAAAAAGTCAATAAGCTTTTTGTGGAGGAATTAAAAAAGTATACTATAGATCCACTGTTACATGAGGCGTATGTAATGATTTTGAAACAGGTTTATCAAGCTTTTTCAAGTGAAGATAATAATGAATTATCCAATGTAAAAAAACAGTTGGAGGAGTTTAATGATAGAATTTCTAAGGCTAGGGACAAAATGCTCAATGATGTGATTCTTGATTTTGAGTACAGGAAAATCAAATCAGACTGTGAAAGAAATATCCTTATTCTTGAAAATAGACTTATTGATTTATCCAGGGGAAAAGAGAATATTGGTGAATTAATAGGAAAAGCGACTGGGTTGCTCAAAAACCTTCATGAAACATATATAGAGGCGGATTCTGAAGGAAAAAGGCGATTAATTAGTTCGATCTATCCTCAAAAACTCACTTTTGACGGAACACAACATCGAACTGTTCGAATGAATGAGGCTGTACGCGTTCTAGGTACTTTAAAGGC
>NZ_JBFTQI010000358.1:0-5892 GCF_056398925.1 Pedobacter sp. 01T416_2 | reverse complement strand
GGTTAACGGGGGATGTTTTTAGCGGTGCAACAAAAAGTATAACCGCTTCAATAAGGTTTATTGAACGAGGGCTTTGCAAGAAATAAAAAATGAATGCTTATGAAAGAGGTAGGTAGGCGTTCTGCATTTTTTTTCGGCCGGTTGCTGTTTAGCCCCTGGCGAAGCGGCATCGCTGAAGCGCAGCGAAAGGATACAGCGAAGAACGGGAGCATACGTTAATAGTTCTATTGGCCCCGCGCTTCAAAAACAAATCATTATTTTTTGAAAAGTAGATTAGTTCTTTTTGATGTCTGCTAACTTAGTTCTTTTTGATGATCAATTGTTATCACTTAAATAAAATATAGCTGTCATGAAAAGAAAATTAGTAATGGGTTTATTAACGCTGGCCTTATTTGGAGGTGCAGCCTTAACTGTAAATGCTCAAGAAAAGAAAAAAACTGAAGTAGGTAAAGCATTAGATCAAACCGGTAAAGCAATTGGTAAAGGTGCTAAATCTGTAGGTAATAAAACTGCCGAAGTAGCAGTAAAAGGCAGTTCGAAAGTTGCAGATAAAACCTGGAAAGGTAAAATGGCCCCAGATGGATCTAATGTTTACATCAATGCGAAGAATGAAAAATATTATGTAAACTCGAAAGGTGCTAAAATCTGGTTAAAACCTAGTCAGATTAAAAATAGACCTGAGCCTAAGAAATAGAAGAATGTAATTTAAAGAAGTCAAGTTTTTAAAACCTGACTTCTTTTTTATAAACAAAACGGAGGGTTTAATCTATACTATCGTACCATACAGATCGAAATCTTCAGCCCTGTCTATCTTCACATTAACAAAGCTTCCGTTGGCGGCATAACCTGTAGCTGCATCGATTAAAACTTCATTATCAACCTCAGGTGAATCGAATTCGGTTCTGCCAACAAAGAAATCGCCTTCTTTTTTATCTACCAGCACCTTGAAGGTTTTGCCTACTTTTTCTTGATTAATATCGAACGAAATACCTTGTTGTATTTCCATAATATCATCAACACGTTGTTGTTTTACTTCGTCAGAAATATCATCAACTAAGGTATGTGCATGTGTTTTTTCTTCATGCGAATAAGTAAAGCAACCCAAACGATCGAATTTGGTTTCTGCAACCCATTCCTTCATTTCTTCGAAATCATGTTCAGTTTCGCCAGGATAACCACAGATTAGCGTGGTACGCATGGCGATGCTTGGTACTTTATCACGGATCTGATTGACTAAATCGATGGTTTTTTGTTTGGTGGTACCACGGCGCATCGATTTTAACATATTATCGGTAATGTGCTGTAATKGCATATCCAGGTATTTGCAGATGTTATCGCGCTCATTCATGGCATCTAAAATTTCCATGGGGAAACCAGAAGGGTAGGCGTATTGCAAACGGATCCATTCGATTCCGGGAACATCTGATAAACGACGCATCAACTCATCCAACTTGCGTACACCATAAAGGTCTAAACCATAATAGGTAAGGTCCTGAGCAATTAAAATCAATTCTTTTGTGCCGTTTTTAGCTAGTATTTTAGCCTCGTTAACCAATTCTTCCATTGGTTTACTCAAGTGTTTGCCACGCATTAATGGGATGGCACAGAAAGAACACGGACGGTTACAGCCTTCGGCAATTTTAAAATAAGCGAAATGAGAAGGAGTGGTGAGCAAACGATCGCCAATAAGTTCGTGCTTGTAATTGGCACCTAACTCAGGTAAAATATTCTGTAGATCGTTAGTGCCGAAAAAAGCATCAACGTTGGTGATTTCTGATTCAAGTTCGGGTTTGTAACGTTCAGATAAACAACCTGTAACCACTACTTTGCCAATTTTACCGGCTTCTTTTAGTTCGCTGAACTGTAGAATGGTATCGATTGATTCTTGTTTAGCATTATCGATAAAACCGCAGGTGTTAATTACAACGATATCATCTTTGCCCATCTTGTCTGATTCGTGCACAACATTTAAGTTGTTGCCACGCAGCTGCCCCATCAATACTTCCGAATCGTATATGTTTTTTGAACAACCTAATGTAATTACATTAATTTTAGGTTGTTTAATTGCGCTTTTACTTCTTACTATTTTGGTATTCATATTATATGTGATTTCACCGATTATCAAATGATTTAGGCGATAATCTTTTTTATTGATTATGAGATAATTGCCTCTGTTTTTTTGCTAAACAGATAACCGTTTTACTTCGCAACTTGTGTTGCCAAAGTTAATCAATAATCCTGTTTTAATTTTGCTGGCTTTTAAGTATGATATAAGTTGACTTTGAAACAACTTAGGTTGGTACCCTGTTACTGATTTTAATTCCACAATTACTTTATCCTCAACAAAGAGGTCGCATCTAAATTTTCCAATAATTATATGCTCAAATACAACATTAAATTCTTTTTCTGCGACGTAATTTAAACCTGCCTGTTGGAGTTTAATCTTTAAGGCATTCACATAGATTTTCTCCAAAAAGCCTGGGCCTAACTGATTATGAACTTCATAGCAACAGCCTATAATCGTTTGTGTTAGCGTATCTTTTTCATATTCGATCATATATAAATCTATATAAAACTGTTAAATCTACCAATCGGTGTAATCACCTAAATCGGTGGAATCAACCACGAAGTGAATTGTAGACTAAATCCTCAGTGGAATCAAACGCTTGCGCCTATTTAAACAAACTATTCACAAACTCTTTCTTATCAAAAAGCTGTAAGTCGCCAATTTTTTCTCCTACTCCAATATATTTAACAGGAATCCTGAACTGATCTGAAATTCCGATTACTACACCACCTTTTGCTGTTCCGTCTAATTTTGTAATGGCCAATGCATTAACATCAGTAGCTTCGGTAAACTGTTTGCACTGTTCAAAAGCATTTTGTCCGGTCGAGGCATCTAACACCAATAAAATTTCGTGCGGTGCACCTGGTACTACCTTTTGCATCACCTGTTTAATTTTACCCAACTCATTCATCAAACCGATTTTGTTGTGTAAACGTCCGGCAGTATCAATAATCACTACATCTTCGTCGTTAGCAACAGCCGATTGTAGGGTATCAAAAGCAACTGAAGCAGGATCAGAACCCATAGCCTGTGCCACAACCCTCACGCCGACACGTTCGCCCCAGAGTTTAATCTGGTCAACGGCCGCAGCTCTAAAGGTATCGGCTGCACCTAATACTACTTTAAGACCGGATTCTTTAAGTTTGTGGGCCAGCTTTCCGATGGTAGTGGTTTTACCAACACCATTTACGCCAACCACCATAATTACATAAGGTTTATGATCGCCGTATTCGAACTGGCGGAAATCGTTACTGTTGTTTTCGGATAAAAGTAACTGGATTTCATCACGAAGGATAAAATTTAGTTCTGAGGTATTGAGGTATTTATCTTTGGCAACACGTTCTTCGATACGTTTGATAATTTTTAATGTAGTACTTACACCAACATCAGAAGTAACCAAAACTTCTTCCAGATTATCGAGCACTTCATCATCAACAGAAGATTTTCCTGCTACAGCTTTGGTAATTTTATTAAAGAAACCGTCTTTAGTTTTCTCTAAACCTTTATCCAGTGCTTCCTGAGCTTCAGGTGCAGTTTCTTTCTTTTTGAAAAAATCGAATAAACCCATATCTAAATTTTTATATAACAAAAAAAGCCCTTCCGGTTAAAACGGAACGGCCTTTAATATTTTTAATATTAAAAAATATTAACCTTATTTAGATGCAATAGCATCTTTTACGTGGTCGTTGTGTACGATAAGTTCTTTGAATGAGTAAGCACCAGTTTTTGGTGATTTTACCATTGTAATTACTTTCGAATATTCTTTACCTGTACCTGTTTTAAGGGTTGCAACTACTTTCTTTGCCATGTTCTTATAATTTTAATTATTAGATTTGAGATATCAGACACTAGATTTGAGACTTGCAAAATGCTTTAGTCTTTAAGCTTTGGTCTTTTATTCTTAACCTATTTAATTTCTTTATGTACGGTTACTTTTCTCAATACTGGATTGAATTTTTTCAATTCTAATCTTTCAGTAGTGTTTTTACGGTTTTTGGTAGAAATATATCTAGACATACCTGGCATGCCACTTTCTTTATGTTCAGTACATTCTAAAATAACCTGAACTCTGTTACCTTTTTTTGCCATTTTAATATAAATTGAAAACTGTTAATCTCAACAGTTAATGTTTTTTACAAAAATCCTTTTTTTACGAAACGGTTAATTGCTTCGCTAATGCCCACTTTATTGATGGTTTTAATCGCTGAAGTAGAAACTTTCAACGTAATCCAACGGTTTTCTTCAGGAATATAAAATTTCTGAAGTTGTAGGTTTGGGTAAAATTTGCGTTTGGTTTTAACGTTTGAGTGAGAAACGTTGTTACCTACCATTGCTTTTTTTCCTGTTAAATCACAAACTCTTGACATGACTTGTAAATATAGTTGTTAATATCGTCCGCTTAATTTTTTTAAGAGTGTGCAAATATCTGAATAATAATTGTAAACAGCAATAGCGTAGCTAATTATTTTTATAATTAATATTTATGGGCGGAAAAGGTTTGTGCAATTTTTGTTAAAGCCAAACCTTAAATTCTTCCTATATTACATCTATTTAAAATAAATATTTCTTATCAAACGTTTGATATTCATTTTGATACGATTAGACTATTTCTCCTTATTATTATTTATTTAAATTAGCCCCCACTAATCCAAAATATAGAACAAGCAATGCAAATTACATCTTTTAAGCAATACGAAGAAGATTATAAGAAAAGCGTAGAAAACCCAGAACAATTTTGGGGCGAAGTGGCGCAAAACTTTCAATGGCGCAAGCCTTGGTTCAAAGTATTATCATGGAACTTTAACGAACCAAATATCAAGTGGTTCGAAGGCGCTAAACTTAATATTACCGAAAATTGTTTAGATCGGCACTTAGCTGCCAATGGAGATAAACCAGCTATTGTTTGGGAACCTAATAATCCAGAAGAAGAAAGTGTTACTTATACTTATAAAATGTTGCACGAACGCGTTTGCCGTTTTGCCAACGTTTTAAAACGTAATGGAGCAAAAAAGGGCGACCGTATTTGTATTTATATGCCTATGGTGCCCGAGTTGGCTATTGCTGTTTTGGCCTGCGCAAGAATTGGTGCCGTTCACTCGGTTATTTTTGGTGGATTTTCTGCTAAATCTATTGCCGACAGGATTAACGATTCGCAATGTAAAGTAGTGATTACGGCCGATGGTTCTTATCGTGGCAATAAACAGATTCCTTTAAAAGATGTAATTGACGATGCCTTAATTGGTTGCCCAACCGTAGAAAAATGTATCGTGTTAACCCATATCCGTACACCTGTTTCGATGCTGAAAGGCAGGGATGTGTGGTGGGAAGATGAAGTTAAACACGTAAATGATATTTGTGAAGCGGAAGAAATGGATGCAGAAGATATGCTGTTTATTCTCTACACATCTGGCTCTACCGGAAAACCCAAAGGTGTGGTACATACCTGTGGTGGTTATATGGTTTATGCCGGTTATACTTTTTCGAATGTATTTAACTATCAGCCTGGTGAGGTTTATTTTTGTACAGCCGATATTGGCTGGATTACCGGTCACTCTTATATTGTTTACGGACCGCTTTCGCAAGGTGCTACTTCGGTTCTTTTCGAAGGTATTCCTACTTATCCAAGCCCATCTCGTTTTTGGGATATTGTAGAAAAACATAAAGTAAATACTTTGTATACTGCTCCAACGGCTATCCGCTCATTAATGAGTTTTGGTGAAGACCCATTAAATGGCAAAGATTTAAGCTCAATCCGCGTTTTAGGGTCGGTAGGAGAGCCGATCAACGAAGAAGCTTGGCAAGCCGATCAACGAAGAAGCTTGGCA
>NZ_JBFTQI010000357.1:0-5895 GCF_056398925.1 Pedobacter sp. 01T416_2 | reverse complement strand
GGATAGGATGCCGCAAGGGACCCGGTTGGTTAGCTTTCAGGGGTCTGGCAAGGAAGTGCCTGAAAATTTTACTTTAGTCAAGAGTACTTTTAACGGTCTTTTAAATATGTATGTCAAAAGCCACTGATTGCCCATTCCATTTTGTGCTTTTTATTATCGAATCAATAAATAAATGATAAATACCTACTTTGATCATGATATTCATTTCGATTATCTATATCCCGATCATATCCAACAACTTTCCAAGGTTCACTGGACACCGCTTGACATTGCAAGAAAGGCATCTGAATTTCTTTCATATCCTGCCCATAAGGTGATGGACATTGGCTGCGGTGTTGGCAAATTCTGTCTGACCGCAGCGTTTTTTAATCCCGGCACATTTTTTTATGGTATAGACCAGAGAAGGGACCTTATCAGATATGCAAATGAAACGAAGGAAAATCTTAATCTTTCTAACGTTGATTTCATTCATGGTAACATAACCGATGTAGACCTTAAGGAATACAGGAGCCTTTACTTTTTCAATTCCTTTTATGAGAACATCAATACCGAAGGTGGGATTGACTCTACCGTTAACAGGAATTATGATCTTTACCGTTTTTATAGCCAGCTGCTTTATAAGAAACTCGAGGCACAGCCACAAGGATGCAGATTGGTTACTTATCATACCGTAACAGGGCAAATCCCTCCTTCCTATAAGGCCATTGCCCAGTGCCATCATCCTGAGCTCAAAATGTATATCAAAGGATAATTTTGACTTTGATGCGCTCCCTTTGCGAAGATATGTCTGAAAAACATTACGGTGGCCTGGTTAAAAAAGGAAATCCAAAGGAAAGCCTTAAAATAAAAGTTGATTTGGGATTGTGCCCAGAGATAGTCCCCTGGGAGGGAAACTCCATGTAATGAATAATATAAGTCGTACCTTTATATATGAGCTTATCAGGAATTTTTCCCATTGATAAATGGAACTTCAGTACGCACTCGATATTAAATGTACTGACCGAAGAGGAGTATCGGTTCCTGATTTCAGGACAGGCTGAACAGAAATATGGAAAAGGAGAGGTGGTTTTCAGGGAAGGAGTTGTGCCTTCGGGGATCTACTTTATCCATAAGGGTAAGGTGAAAAAATATAAAGTGGACCATAGTGGGAGAGAGCAGATCATATACGTTGCTAACCAGGGAGAGTTCATCGGTTACCATGCCGTGCTCTCCGAAGAGCGGTATCCGGATTCGGCTGCTACTATAGAAGAGAGCGTTCTTAGCTTTATACCTAAAGAAGATTTTCTTCAGGTGCTGAACAATTCGCCCTTACTTACCTCACGTATGTTAAAGGCACTAAGCCATGAATATACAGTATTGGCGAACAGTATTTCTGTTTTTTCGCAGCGTTCGGCCATAGAACGGCTTGCCATAGCGCTCATTTTTCTCAGAGAAAAGTATAAACACGACCTTAACACCGATGGAGAGATTCTGATCAATATCTCAAGACATGACCTGGCTAACCTTGCCGGGCTGGCGAAGGAGAATGTGATCCGGCTCCTTAAAGAGWTAAAGTCGGAAGATATCCTTTATACAGATGGCAGGAAAATCTGGATTAAGAACATTGAAAAACTGATTGCCCGATCCAACTATCGTTAGCATGATTTATCATTCATTGGAATTATGTCATGCCAACCGGGATTTTGATCACCTATAATAATGCTTTTTCATCATCGTCATCTTTGGTTTTTCGGTAGATATTTATCATTAACCCCTGAGATATTGTTAATTCTTAATCCGGATGCGAAATTGTTTTCTCCGACAGGCATAATTTTTAACGCTAGTACTTTATAAAGGGTGATGCAGCTTGCATTCAGCCCACCATCAAATTTCATCAGCCAGGAGATGAGCTCTTTGGTAATTATGTTGAAGTTGAAAAAGGTTTTGATTATTCGGAACAATGTGGTTTATTAATTAAATTGAGGGTTGGTGATTTTGATTATCTTCAATTCTATCAGATAATTCAGCGATTGCACTCATTTGAGCTATAAAATCGGTCGACAACAATACAATGTGCAACCCGTCTTAAGAAAGGTGCCTTAGGAATCTCCTATGGCACTTTCTTTTTTTATTAAAATTTATATTTTTTGATAATTCCTCTCAATCCGTGTTTTGAGGCTGATTTCTGGTGTTCGATGTACCATTGGGGTTTAACTTTTTTAAACTCAGGTATTTTCAAATATCTAATATTTATATCTTTATGTTATTGTAATAGTTCGACAGTTATTCTGCTAATTTTGATATATTCCAAAATGCAGATTAACGCCCCATTGTGGTGGATAACCCGCACTAATAAAAGCAATTTTTCTCCCCTAGATCTTCCCATTTACCAGATGCAGCTTTAATTTGCAATTTGAAACCTTTTTTAACATTTTGATCTTTTAAACAATAAATTGTGAGGGGATGATATCCCTCGTCAAGTGTGACAGCCCTTTGAACAACTTCCCCGGTTTTATAATCAAAATCAGCATCGAGCAAATTAAATTCATGAAGCTTGACAAATGCACTGTTATCTGAAATAAGTTTAAAAGTATATAATCCTCTTTTTGGAATTTTGATAAAGGTTTTATACATAATCATCCCTTTGGCCGTTTTAATTGGAAGAGGTGATTTGGTGCGGCCCGATTGATCAGCGCTTTGAGGATTTAAAGATGGTATAAATTGAAAATCTCCTTTAAAAAATGACCATTTCAGACCTTTTTCTGCATTTTTAGGAATATCTATACCAGGTACCGGTGTATCATCATAGGGACGGGATGCATCTGAATCTGAAATTCTTAACTGTAATACCTTAGCTTTCATGGTTGCTTGCAGTTTTTCGAAGCCCTTCTTACCARCAAGGTTATTTTTTTCCTTTGGATCTTTTACTACATTATAAATTTCAAACTTATCATCAGCCGATTTGATGTCATACCGTACCCCTACAAAATCTCCCATTCTGATGAGCTGCATCTGATTACGTTTTCTGCCTGCGTGCCCAGGTTCGAATTGATCGAAGCTCGGTGTATTACCAGCCTCAAAATATTCACTGTATACTAAAGCTTTATCCTGCTTTCCGATATTGGTCAATGAAGGGAGTAGAGACACACCAGTTGTTCTTACGGGTGCAAAGGTTTTAGCGGCTCCTGCAAAAGTTGGCAACCAGTCCGAGAGCATTGAAGGAGTGTTTACAACTTGGCCAGCAGGAATGCGCTTTGGCCAAACCACTAAGGCGGGCATACGTACGCCACCTTCCCAACAATCACGTTTTATTCCATCAAAGGGACCATAGCTACTGAAAAAAGTTGGTTTAACAGGTACAAAAGACTTGGGTAGATAAGATTCTATCGATGGACCGTTGTCAGAGGTGAAAACAACAAGTGTATTGTCATCGATTTTTAAATCTGATAGTAGCTCTCTGATATCGCCAACGGCATCATCCAGACGCCTTACCGCTGTTGCATATCTTTTATAGGTATCTGGCCATGGAACCTTCGGGGTATTTGGGTCTTTATCATCATCGTAAGTAGCCTCTGCATAATCAGGATGGACATAACTATCAACATCTCCAGAGGCGGTATTGATCATTTTTTCCTTTTGACCGGTCCATTGCAGCCCTCCCTTTAGCCCACCGCCTGTTGGGTACGCTTGTGTTGGCAGCTCGAGTACTGCATGTGGTGCATCGTAAGCCAGATACATAAAAAAAGGTTTTTTGTCCTGGTTCTTCTGCTCAAAATTTATAATGAAATCCTTTGCTTTTGCAGTCCATAAATCAGTGGTATAACACTTTTGTAATCCTTCGGAAACTTCTTTATAGTTGGCCCAAATTTCTTTTTTGCCCCTATATACACCCTCCACAGGATAGTGCTCATGTCCATCTGCATGGCGCATATAGCCAAAATAATTATCAAAACCTCTTTTTAAAGGATGGGCGGGCCAGTTTGGTTTTTGTTTTTCATCGGTTCCCTGTAAACCCCATTTCCCGATGGCAACAGTGGTATAGCCTGCATTTTTTAATACCGTGGCTATGGTGTGGTTATTTTCCAATGCTTTATCGAACTGATTATCCCGTATGATGGCATTTCCCTGGTTTACTCCGGTCATTAGAGATGCCCTTGATGGCGCACATACAGGGGCATTGGCATAATGCTGGGTTAATATGGCTCCTGATTTTGCCATTTCATCTAAATGAGGGGACATTAAAGCAGGAAGGCTTTTACTCCTTTGATTCTGAAACAGAATACCAAGATCGCCATAACCAAGGTCATCCACTAAAATGTAAATGATGTTTGGTTTTTGCTGAGCATATACATTAACATTGAATGAGAAAAAAGAAATAATGAGGAAACTAAGGATCAGCGTTTTGTTTTTACGGTTTTTCATATTTAAAAATAAAGGAACGAAAATAAAAAAAACAATAAATGATATATGAAGAAAATTACCGCCCTAAATTTTGACGGGGCGGTAATTACTGATCGTTGAATTATTTCCATCCGGGATTTTGCACGATTTTTGGATTGAGTACAATTTGGTTCGATGGAACCGGGTACAGGTAATAATATTCTGGAAAGGGGCTGGGAGGTATTCCCAGATACGAAATATAACCGGCAGTTGCTCCGTTCTGAATCGGAATGATACTATTTGCAGGTACGTCTGTTCCCTTTGTAATGTACCGTCCGAGTTTTTCTTTAAGCGCATAATCCATTTTCTTCCATCTGCGCAGATCATCAAACCTGAATCCTTCACCAATTAATTCGATCGCTCTTTCTCTCCTTATCTCCCAGAGAATGGGATTGATGCTCTGGTCTCTGTTTGGATCGTTGGTGATCGAGCTTAAATTTAATGGTGCAACCGCACCTCTTGCCCTGAGTTTATTGATGGTCGCATCTGCCGTTGACTGCGTAAAAGTTCCCAGTTCATACATAGCCTCAGCGTGGTTTGCCAATATCTCGCCCATTCTGAACAGTGGGCAATCGCTTATGTCCTGTCCCTGCGCATCCTGTACCTGTTGGTTGTAATATTTATAAAACCTGTAACCTGTATAGGTCACATTGTAGGGCTGACCATTTGGGAAGTCAACATAATGTGGTTCTTGCTTTACAACAAAACCGTTCCAGTTACGTGTAGGATTTACGATAAATAGGAGGGATTAATACTTATTGTTTACTGAAGTTTTTCGATGATGATGAAGTTCATAAAATCAATATCTGCTGACTCTCCAAAGTATTTTACTTTATCTTGGTATCCTCCCAAATTATTGGAGKGATATATATCCGAGAAAAATTTTGTACAGCATAAATAGAAGCTGTATTTTTATCAGTACCAACAGCAAAAATGAAAATTGAAGAGTATATACCGACCGAATTACTGAGACCTTTCATCAAGGCATACAGAATTGTTGAAAGTGAAGTGGAAATGACAAATAGGATTTTGCCAGGCACTTCGCTTGTTGTTGCTTTTCGTTACAAGGGACAGGTTAGTTACCTATCAGACGATAGAGAAGAACTTTTGCCTGTTTCAACTATTTCTGGTTTAAGAAAATCGGTAAGACTCGTCCACTATTTACAAGATTCCGCGACCATAGTTGTTCAGTTTAAAGAGACAGGGGCTAAAGCATTTTTTAACGAACCGCTCTATGAACTCTTTGAAGAAAGTATTTCTCTTGATGCTTTCATTAAGAGAAATACAATTGAAATTATTGAAGAACAATTAGCCGAAGCTCAAAACAATATTCAAAGGATTGCCATCATTGAGCAGTTTTTATTATCACGATTAGACAGCCATACACCTGACAGATTAATCTCAGCAGCGGTAGAAATAATTCATTCAACAAAAGGTGCAATCAGAATAAAAGAATTAGCAGACACGCTTTGTATC
>NZ_JBFTQI010000356.1:0-5900 GCF_056398925.1 Pedobacter sp. 01T416_2 | reverse complement strand
GTAATCACCTCATCTGTGTAATCAACCCGAAGTAAAAAAGAATATATAACGATAATTAAATAGAAATTAACCAATAAAAAACAATGGCAAATTATTTTAACACATTACCTCTTAGAGAAAAATTAAACCAATTAGGTGTTTGCGACTTCATGGACAGTTCTGAATTTTTAGATGGCGTTAGCGCATTAAAAGGTAAAAAACTGGTAATTGTAGGTTGTGGCGCACAAGGCTTAAACCAAGGTTTAAATTTAAGAGATAGTGGTTTAGATGTAAGCTACACTTTACGTAAGGAAGCAATTGAAGGCAAACGCGATTCGTGGAAAAATGCAACTGAAAACAATTTTACAGTTGGCACTTACGAAGAACTGATTCCAAATGCAGATGTAGTAATTAACCTTACTCCAGATAAACAACATACTGCTGTTGTAAATGCAATTATGCCTTTAATGAAAGAAGGAGCTACTTTGTTATATTCTCACGGTTTCAATATCGTTGAAGAAGGTATGCAGATCCGTAAAGATTTAACCGTTATTATGGTTGCGCCTAAATGCCCAGGTAGCGAAGTTAGAGCAGAATATGTTCGTGGTTTTGGTGTTCCTACCTTAATTGCAGTTCACCCTGAAAACGATCCTCAAGGTAAAGGATTGGCACAGGCAAAAGCATATTGCGCAGGTACAGGCGGTCACAGAGCTGGTGTATTAAAATCATCTTTCGTAGCTGAGGTAAAATCAGATTTAATGGGCGAGCAAACCATCCTTTGTGGTTTATTGCAAACAGGTTCTATCCTATCTTTCGATAAAATGGTAGAAAAAGGAATCGATGCAGGTTATGCTTCTAAATTGGTTCAATATGGTGTTGAGGTAATTACCGAAGCCTTAAAACAAGGTGGTATTACGGCCATGATGGACAGATTAAGCAATGTAGCTAAAATCAAAGCTTTCGAAATTTCGGAAGAATTGAAAGATATTATGCGTCCATTATTTCAAAAACACCAGGATGATATTATGAGTGGCGAATTTAGCCGGACCATGATGGAAGATTGGGCAAACGGAGATAAAAATTTATTAAAATGGAGAGCTGAAACCGGCGAAACTGCTTTCGAAAAAACGCCTGCTGGTGATGTTAAAATCGGTGAGCAGGAATATTTCGATAACTATACTTTAATGGTAGCTTTTGTTCGCGCTGGTGTTGAATTGGCTTTCGAAACCATGGTACAGGCAGGTATCAAACCAGAGTCGGCTTACTACGAATCGTTACACGAAACACCACTTATTGCCAACACCATTGCACGTAAGAAATTGTTCGAAATGAACCGTGTTATTTCTGATACTGCTGAATACGGTTGTTATTTGTTCGATCAGGCTTGTAAACCGCTTTTGGGCGATTTCATGAAAAAAGTAGATACTGATCTAGTTGGTAAAAACTTCAATGAAGGTAAAGATGGCGCTGTTGATAACAGACAATTAATCGATATCAACGAGGCTATCCGCTCTCACCAGGTAGAACAGATTGGAGCAACTTTGCGTAAAGCAATGACTGCAATGAAAGCGATTAAAACTGCATAGAAACAAAAGAATGTCATCCTGAGCTTGTCGAAGGAACTCTTTTTGTTTCTATAACGAAAAAGTCTTCGACAGGCTCAGACTGACAAACATTAAATAATAATAAAATGTCAAAAACATTAGTAGAAAAAATTTGGGATGCTCACGTTGTAAAAAGTGAAGAAGGATTTCCTGATATTTTATACATTGATACACACTTAATACATGAGGTAACCTCTCCGCAGGCGTTTGATGGTTTGCGTAAAAGAGGATTACCTGTTTTTCGTCCGAAGCAAACTGTTGCAACTGCCGATCATAACGTACCTACGTTAAATCAGTTATTGCCAATTAAAGAGGAGCTTTCGCGCTATCAGGTGGATATGTTAACCAAAAATTGTGCAGAATTTGGTGTAGAACTGTATGGTTTAGGCCATCCTTTTCAAGGCATTGTACATGTTATCGGCCCTGAGTTGGGTATCACCTTACCAGGTAAAACCATGGTTTGCGGCGATAGCCATACCTCAACCCATGGTGCTTTTGGTGCCATTGCATTTGGTATCGGTACTTCGCAGGTAGAGCAGGTTTTTGCAACGCAATGTTTATTGCAGTCGAAACCTAAAACCATGAAAATTGAGGTAAACGGCGAGCTTGAAAAAGGTGTTGGCGCTAAAGACATTATCTTATACATTATTGCTAAAATCTCTGCCGCAGGCGGTACAGGTTATTTTATAGAATACGCAGGTTCAGCAATCGAAGCTTTAAGTATGGAAGCCCGTATGACGATCTGTAACATGAGTATCGAAATGGGTGCACGCGGTGGATTAATTGCACCTGACCAAACCACTTTCGATTACATTAAAGGAAGAGAATTTGCTCCAGCTGGCGAAGAGTGGGATAAAGCTTTAGCTTATTGGAAAACATTATATAGCGATGCTGATGCGAAATTCGATAGTGTTTTAACTTTCGATGCAGCAGATATCGCACCTATGATTACCTATGGTACAAACCCAGGAATGGGTATGGGTATTCAGGAACATATTCCGGCAACTGGTGCACAACCAGAAAAAGAAAAACTTTCGTACCAGAAAGCGTTAGATTATATGGGCTTTGATGACGATTCCTCATTAATCGGGAAACCGGTTGATTATGTATTCATCGGAAGCTGTACCAACTCACGCATTGAAGATTTACGCGAAGTTGCCGATTTTGTTAAAGATAAACGCAAAGCCGATAATGTTACGGTTTGGATTGTTCCAGGATCGAAACAAGTTGAGCAACAAGCTAAAAACGAAGGTTTGGATAAAATTTTCGAAGCCGCTGGTTTCCAATTACGCGAACCAGGCTGTAGTGCCTGTTTAGGTATGAACGAAGATAAAATCCCGGCAGGTAAATATTGTGTATCTACATCAAACAGAAACTTCGAAGGCAGACAAGGGCAAAATGCACGTACATTATTGGCCAGTCCACTTACTGCAGCAGCTGCTGCTGTAACCGGAAAAATTACTGATGTAAGGGATTTGTTGGAGAAGGCTTAAAATAAAGTCATACTGAAGAATGAAGCATCTGCAAGCTAAGAAACAGATTCTTCGTTCCTCAGAATGACAACTTTAAAATATATGATACTAGAAGTTGCCATATTAAATGTAAAAGCCGGATTATCGGCTGATTTTGAAAAAGCTTTTAACAAAGCACAAAAAATCATTTCCTCAATGGAAGGTTACATTTCGCATCAGCTTCAAAAATGTATAGAGGTAGAAAATAAATATATCCTGTTGGTAAACTGGAAAACACTGGAGGCACATACCGAAGGTTTCAGAGGGTCAGCAGCATACCAGGATTGGAAAAAGTTATTACATCACTTTTATGATCCCTTCCCAACAGTTGAACACTTTACTAAGGTGGAAGGCTGAAGGTTTATAATAAATATTAAATCAGTGAAATCACCCCAATCGGTGAAATCATTTAAATCTGTGTAATCGTCATTAATAATGAAAAAATTCACAAAATTAACATCGGCAGTAGTGCCTTTAAATATAGAGAACATCGATACCGACCAGATTATCCCTGCGAGGTTTCTAAAAGCGACTACCCGCGAGGGTTTTGGCGAAAACTTGTTCCGCGATTGGCGTTATGAAAACGATAACCAGCCTAAAGCTGATTTCGTGATGAATAACCCAACCTATAGCGGCCAGGTTTTAGTAGCAGGAAAAAACTTCGGCTGTGGCAGTAGTCGCGAGCACGCTGCATGGGCTATTCAAGATGCTGGTTTTGACGCGGTAATCAGCAGTTTCTTTGCCGACATCTTTAAAGGAAATGCCTTGAACAATGGTTTATTACCCATCCAGGTAAGTGATGAATTCTTGGCGCAGATTTTCAACGCGGTTGACAACAATCCAAAATCAGCCCTAGAAGTTGATTTAGAAAATCAAACGGTTACCATTGTAGAAACTGGTGCTCAAGAATCATTTGAGATCAATCCTTACAAAAAATCGTGTTTGATAAACGGTTATGATGATATCGATTTCATCTTGGCCCAAAAAGAATTAATCGCAGAATTTGAACAAGCAAAATAATGCTTAAACCATTTGTCTACATACAAAACCTAAACTTAAGTTACCGCAATAAAGCGGTACTAAAGGATTTGTATTGGGAAGTAAATGTGTGCCAAAACTGGGTTTTATGGGGCGAAAGTGGCAGTGGAAAAACTTCTTTGGCTAAAGCGATTGCGGGTTTAATTCCTTCTCAAGGTAGTATTGAAATCAATTACGACGCCCAAAGTAAATTACCGGCCGAAGTTTTATTTGTAGAAAGCTGGTATCAGTTTAAAAATCTCGAAGGTGTTGCAAACTTTTATTATCAGCAACGCTACACCAGTTTACAGGCCAATGATACTTTAACAGTACATGCAGAACTGGTAGCTTACGGCAAAGAAAAAGGGCTTCATTTCGATCTGGTTGAACCCATTTTAGAAGCACTGGGCTTTGCTACTTTTGCCAGTTCACAGCTAATCGAATTATCAAGCGGCGAACATAAAAAACTGCAGCTGGTTAAAGCCTTATGGTTAAAACCTCAATTGTTAATTATCGATCAGCCTTATACCGGTTTAGATAAAGCATCGCGCAAAAACCTGAATACACTTTTAGACCAGATTACAGCAGAAGGTGTACAATTAATTTTAATCTGTAATGATTTAGAATTTCCAGAAAGCATCGATTCTTTTGCGGAGATTATAGACGGGCAGATTGTAAGCTCATTTTCAAGAGAAATTGGAGATCTTCCACCTGAAATACATAAAAGGAAAATCCCCGCTTTTTTAAAGGAGTCGCCAATTTATTCATCAACTGATATGGTAACGATGGTTGATGTCAACATCAGCTATGGCGAAAAACAGGTGCTAAAAAACATCAACTGGGAAGTTAAAGCTGGCGAAAAATGGTTATTGCAAGGCCCTAATGGCTCAGGAAAATCTACTTTATTGAGTTTAATCAACGGCGATCACCCCCAATCTTACGCCAACGAGCTTTATTTGTTTGGCAACAGGCGTGGAACTGGCGAAAGCATTTGGGATATTAAGCAGCATATTGGTTTAATATCGCCGGAGTTTCATTGGTATTTCGATGCCACTTCAACCGTTTGGAAATGCATTGCTTCGGGCTTTTACGATACCGTGGGGCTGTTTCAGCAATTGCCTTATAGCAAAAGAGCACAAGTTGATGAGCTGATTGAGTATTTTGGATTAACCGAAAACAAAAATGAATTATTAACCGCACTTCCACTCGGTAAACAGCGATTGGTATTGTTAGCGCGAACGATTATAAAAAATCCGGAACTGTTAATTCTGGATGAACCTTGCCAGGGTTTAGACCAACAGCAAACAAAACATTTTAACCAATTGGTTGATGAATTGTGCAGCAACGGGATGACCTTAATTTACGTTGGCCATTTTGAATCGCAGCTGCCAACCTGCATAGAAAAAAGAATATTGTTAGAAAAAGGCGAGGTAAAAGTCGTCGAAAGTTTAAACACAGAAATATTAAGCTGATGCAAGCTTGGCCACGGAAACACGGTGAACACGGAAACAAAATTTTTCTGTGATTTCTGTGCTTCCGTGGCAACCAATAAGCAATTGTAAAGCAAAAGAGGAGTCAACAATGAAGAAGAACATTTTAGTAATACCTGGAGATGGTATTGGGCCCGAGGTTACCACTTGGGGAAAAGCAGCATTAGAAAAAATTGCCGAAATTTTTGGCCATGAATTTGTGTTCGAAGAAGCTTTAATGGGCCATGCGGCTATTGAAGTTACCGGCGAGCCTTTGCCAGATGAAACGTTAGAAAAAGCAAGACAAAGTGATGCTATCC
>NZ_JBFTQI010000355.1:0-5906 GCF_056398925.1 Pedobacter sp. 01T416_2 | reverse complement strand
GTTTAATGTTCAGGATTTTTATCGGTAGGCGACGCCATTATTTCCATAACCGCTTTAACGGTTTCGAAAATAACTACAACCCAATTGTGCCGATCGATAACCAATGGTACAGGCCAACCGTACAAGGCAATGGAACAGTTAACAACATTAACGTAAATTATTAACCGCCATGAGAGCATTTAGAATATTATTGGCATTGGCTGTTGCTGCAGGAACTTTTTACAGCTTAAATGTACTGGCCGTTCAGAATGGATACCGCGATCGGTTAGATTTTAAAAACAGGCATTATCATGATGATTGCCAGCAAGAACATCATAGAAACCATAGTTACAGTCACCATAGCAGAAAAATGGACGATACCATGATTACGCCTATTGACAGTATAAACAAAGTAAATAGATAAGGTTATGTCACAGGTACTTTTTTTAAGCGATCCATCTCAGGCCGATGTTAATCCGATTTTGGGTATGGCAAACGAGCTGATTACCCGAGGGGAGAAGGTAACTTTCTTTAGCTCGGACGAATTTAAGGTCCCTATAGAACAAATTGGCGCTGACTTTAAAGCCTACAATCGGGAATTGAATATTTTCCAAGGGAAAAAGGCGATTGATGAAGAAGAAAAACCTAAATCGGGATTAATCAGCGCACTGCTTGAGCCAATGAAATTTATCGATGATATTTTGGTTCAGATAAGGGGTTTGAAATTTGATTACGCCGTTTTCTCGCCATCATATCCCTACGCAAATATCATTACACAGCTATTGGGCATCCCTAAAACGGAGCAGGCGGCTTACAACTAATATTGGCTTAAGCCGATAAATTAACAGAATAAACAACAATTAAAATTAAACAAAATGTACAACGAACATAGATGCCATTCGGGCAAGATGCATAGTCGCTTCGGCGCAGGAGAAGGAAGATTTGGAAAGCACTTTGGTGGTCCTTTCGGTCACCACAAACATGCCATGTTTAACCAGGGCTTTAGAAAAGTACCTGCTAATATTGAAGAAACAGAAACCAGCTTTATTATTGAGCTTTTTGCACCAGCTTTGGTTAAAGAGAATTTAAAGGTGGTTACCAAAGATGATGTATTAACCATTTCTTACCAAGCTAAAGAAGAAACCGATTCGGCTAAAAAGTATAGCCGCAGAGAATATAGCAACGGCACTTTCGAAAGGGCTTTTGGCCTAAACGGAAAAGTTTTAGTAGAAAATATTTCAGCCAGTTATGCTGATGGAATTTTGAAGGTTACCCTACCTAAAAACCCTGAAACGAATACACCAGAAAAAGATATTCTGGTAGACTAAGTTTCGTCTATTATAATTTCCAGGTCCTCGGTTGTTTATAACAATCGGGGCTTTTTTGTTTTTATACCACCTAAAGCGTTACCACATATGGCCTTCAAAATCCATTTAATATATCGATATTAAAATGCGGTTTGCTATTYGCGGTATTTTAAGGTACTTTTGCTAAAAGACATAAACACAATAGATTGAATTTTAACGACTTTAATTTTAACCCCGATTTATACGAAGGCTTAATGGCAATGGGGTATAAAAGCGCTACTCCAATACAAGAACAAGCCATCCCGGTAATTTTAGATAATCATGATCTGATTGCCTGCGCTCAAACCGGTACAGGAAAAACGGCCAGCTACCTTTTGCCCGTAATGGATAAAATTAGCAAAGCTGCCGATAGGCACAACAATACCTTGATATTGGCTCCAACACGCGAGCTTGCACAACAGATCGATTTACAGGTTGAAGCACTAGCTTATTTTACCAATATCAGCTCTTTAGCCGTTTACGGTGGGGGAGATGGTATCGCTTACGAACAGCAAAAACGTTCTATGCGCAATGGTGTAGATATTATTATTGCCACTCCGGGCAGACTAATGGCACATTTATCCTCAGGTGTGTTAAAACTGGAACATTTGCAGCATTTAATTTTAGATGAAGCAGATAGAATGTTGGATATGGGCTTTTACGACGACATTATCCGCATTATTAGCTACCTGCCAAAGAAAAGACAAACACTTTTATTTTCGGCTACAATGGCCCCGAAAATAAGAACCATGGCAGGTAAGATTTTGCACGAACCGAAGCAGATTACCATTTCAATTGCTAAACCTGCTGAGGGGATCGATCAACAAGCCTATAACATTCACGACCAACAGAAACAGGCCTTATTAACCGATATTTTTAAAAGTGGGCAATACAAAAGCAGTATCATTTTCGTTTCGACCAAAGAAAAAGTAAAAGCGTTGTATAAAACCTTTAAAGGATTGGGTATTAAAGCAGAAGCTTTTCACTCCGACTTAGGGCAGAAAGAACGCGAAGATATTTTACTGGCTTTCAAAAACAGGAGATTGCCAATTTTAATCGGAACGGATGTATTATCCCGCGGAATTGATGTAGAGGGAATCGACCTAGTGATCAATTACGATGTTCCTGGCGATCCGGCTGATTATGTACACCGTATTGGCCGTACGGCAAGAGCTGCAACCAAAGGAACGGCCATTACATTGGTTAACGGTAGAGATAAACGCAAGTTCGATAACATCGAAAAATTAATCGAAAAGGAAGTTCCCCGCATGCCACTGCCAGAAAGCATAGCTGCAATAGAAATTACGCATGTGGAGGAAAAACGGCCCCAACATAATGGTAAGAAAAAGGTTTGGAACAAAAAGAAAAAACCAAAACCTTCTGTATAAATTATTTAAAAACGCCATAAGTACATTTCTTATTGGCGTTTTTCTTTTATAAATTATCTTTGCGCTAACAATGGCAAACTTCATTATTATAGGTTTATGCATTTTAGCCGGGATTCTTTTCAGAAAAAGTAAATCGCTCCCCAAAGATGCGCACAAAGGCATTAATGCCTGGATTATCTATATAGCACTACCTGCAGTTTCTTTTAAATATCTACCACACATTACCTGGACTAAGGATTTATTCTTTCCTGTACTGGCACCAATTTGTGTCTGGCTATTTGGTTGGATATTTATTACCCTGTATAGTCGCATCCAGAATATTAATAAATCCACTGCTGGCGGGTTAAAACTAACCAGTTCTTTAAGTAATACTTCATTTGTAGGATTTCCTTTAATTGTGGCTTATTTTAACGAAAAGGAACTGGCTGTCGCCATTATATGCGATCAGGTTACCTTTATGCTTTTAGCTACCATTGGCGTTATTGTAGCCATCCGCTCCTCGCAGAATCAAAAGTTAAGCCCAAAATTGGTGCTGAAAAAAGTATTGACCTTTCCGCCGCTTATAGGTTGTGTTTTAGCGCTGACCCTCCCACATTTTATTAACCTTTCTTCACTAGATCCATTGTTTGAGAAACTAGCCGGTACGGTTGGTCCATTGGCATTGTTTTCAATAGGTTTGCAGCTAAAATTTGGTGGTTGGTTTAGCGAATTGAAACACATCAGCTTTGCTTTATTGTATAAACTGATTTTAGCGCCGTTGATAGTTTTGGTTACAGCACTTGTTTTAGGTATGGGTGGAATGATTACCAAAATAACGATCTTCGAAATGGCTATGCCAACTTTGGTAACCGCAGGTGTGGTAGCTGATCAGTATAACCTTAATCCGAAGCTTTCTAATTTGGTGGTTGGAATCGGAATTTTATTGTCTTTTATCACCACGGGGTTATGGTGGTTGGTATTAACTTATTCAGGTCTGGTTTAATTTGGCCTCTTTGTTTTACCACAGAGCCTACAGAGAGAAGGCACGGAGATCACAGAGGCTTGTATGTTTTAACCACAGATAAAAAGGATGGGCACAGATAGAACTTTAATTATGAGACGTCATCGTGAGTTGAAGGTCTACTTCACAAGGTGACTTCTATCTTCCATCACTTTGTTTCCCTCTGTGTAAAGCTCGGTGAACGCTGTGGTTAACAAAAAAAAGCCGCAAAATTTCTTCTGCGGCTCCTTTAATGATTTAGGTTTAGTTACAAAGCTAATTTTTTATAAATTGCAGATGGAATACCTGCTTTGTTCAATAAAATTGCTGTTGTTTTATATTTTACGTAGTTTTTGGTTACGTATAAATATCCTTTATAATCGTTACTTGCTCCCCAAGAGTTTTTAACGATATAATATTCTTTACCTGTTTGATCTTTGGCTAAACCAACAATGTGCATACCATGATCATCAGTAGTTTGGTAGTTGTCGAAAGCAAGCTGACGGTTCTCCTGCGTAATTTCCATCTCTGGCTGCGGGCCGTTAAACATATCTGCTTTCTGTTTCAAGGTCATATCAGCGAAAGGCGTTTGTGGAACAAAAGCCACACCGTTTTTCCAGCTGAAGTTTTTTTCGCTTACATCTGTAGCCCATGCAACGGTATAACCACCTTTTAAAGCGTTGTCGATAATGTCTGTTAACTCGTTTACTTTAACGTTATAAACCTGATCGAAAGACCAGTTATCAGGCACTAATAAAGTAAATTTGCTATAGAAAGGGTGATCGTTGAACGATGAAAGTTCTATATAGTTGTCGGCATTTAAACCCACCACTTCCTGAGCGAAAGTTTTTGGTGTGTATTTTTTGCCATTGTACGTAAAGTTTTCTGGTACTGTACCTAAATAAGCATCAATTACACCAGTATAGGCTTTTAACCAGTTTGGGGTTAACTCGCCATTTGCATTCTTTACAACAGCTTCTAAAACACCTTTTTCGATATCGCCAAGCTCTGCAGTTTTATTAATTTTAGTGCCATAATTTAATCCGGTATATACCTCTTGCGGAACTGCACCGTATTTTCTGTACATGTTGATTACATCGTGCAAAGCACCGCCATCGCCTAATGAAACCGCACCATGCATACGCACGTAATTTTTACCTTTTTCTACATAAGCGTTACGGGCCGAAAAAAGCTGAGATAACGTTACGGGCTGTTTACCAGCTTTAATCATTTCTGATTCTAAAAATGAGTTGGTAGAGTAGCTCCAGCAAGTTCCTGAAGATCCTTGATTCTGAACTGGTGTATTGGCCAGGTTAATCACTTCAGTGAATTTAAAAGAAGAAGCACTGTTTTCGCTTTGGTTGTTTTTTAAAGAATTAACGAGATTGTCTTGTGCATAAGTCGCCGATATAGATAACGACAAAGCCAAACCAATCACACTGATTTTTGTGTAGTTGATCATTTTTTTATGAATAATTAATAAAGTCAGCGAATGTAAAAATACTTGTTGATTTGGCGCCAGAAAATTTGTAATAAATCGATCATTTTATTGCAACAATGTTGAATTAACACTCTGGCAAACTGATTGGAATATTGGTTGCCAATCCTCCGTCAGATGTTTCTTTGTATTTGGCATTCATATCGAGGGCGGTTTCCCACATGGTATTTACCACTGCATCTAAACTCACTTTTGCCTTATCAGGATTGCTTTGTAGGGCTAGTTGACTGGCTGTAATGGCTTTAATAGCGCCCATGGTGTTTCTTTCGATGCAAGGGATCTGTACCAAACCGCCAATCGGATCGCAGGTTAAACCCAAATGATGTTCCATGGCAATTTCTGCAGCCATTAAAACCTGTCTTTGTGAGCCACCTAAGCACTCGGTTAGCGCTGCTGCAGCCATGGCTGAGGAAACGCCAATTTCGGCCTGACATCCGCCCATGGCGGCTGATATGGTTGCTCCTTTTTTGAAAATACTGCCTATCTCTGAAGCACAGGCAATAAACTGGATGATTTTTTCTTCGCTGTAACCATCGCAAAAGGTAATAAAATATTGTAATACGGCTGGAATTACGCCTGCGGCACCATTGGTAGGGGCAGTTACCACACGACCAAAAGATGCATTTTCTTCATTAACAGCTAGCGCGAAACAGCTTACCCAATCTAAAGTATAATTAAAGCCATTTCCACCTTTTCTAATGGCTTCTACCCAGCTA
>NZ_JBFTQI010000354.1:0-5911 GCF_056398925.1 Pedobacter sp. 01T416_2 | reverse complement strand
GGTATCCCGTAATTAATCTAAGGTTCATCTCGTTTTTCTCAACCGATAATCCTTGTAAAAACACAGCCAAAAGTTCTTTAGGCTTAGTGCTTTTGCCCGAAAGCATATTTTCGTAGGCATTGATATAGGCTGATGCCCGTTCTAACGGGTCAGCAAGATCATAAAGATTTGCCATCATCTCTTTATCAATCGGAAAAAGGCCATATCCCGCACCGTTTGCATTAAATAAAATATACTGTGGTTTTGGAAGACCTTTTGCTTCAATTAAATCTGCTTTAGCATTTTTAGCATTTACAACCAAAATCTTATGCTCCGATGGGTAAACCAGCTTAACCGTAAAAGATTGCGGCCATACCCGTGGCTGCCCCATCTCACTGCTTTGGTTTAAGCTTAAATCGCTAATTTTATCTCCTTTGTATTTAATTTCATAACTAAAAACCGGCCTACCAGGTTCATTTACCCAAACTTTGTTCCAACTATGGAGATCACTTTTGCTATATTTACTTAAAATGGCAATCAAATCATTCCATGTAGCGTTGCTATAACTGTACTTTTTCAGATACTCCCTTATACCCTGTTGAAAATTCTGTTTTCCCATCAATAATTCCAATTGACGCATCATAATTGGTGCTTTATGGTAAATTATATTTCCATACATTGATCCTGCTTCTTGTAAATTATCCAATTGCTGGCGAATGGGATTGGCGCCCAGTGTTCTATCTACCCCGTAAGCTGCCGGATAATGGTCTTGTAAAAACTTAAGGTCGAAAGTACTTTTACCCATTAACTTTTCAGTTACCTTATCGGCCATAAAATTGGCAAAAACCTCTTTCATCCAAACATCGTTAAACCATTTCATGGTTACCAGATCGCCAAACCACATGTGTGCGGTTTCATGCGAAATCAGATTAGAACGCGAAATGAACTGATCCTTGGTTGCACCTTGATCTAAAAACAATGCTGATGCTTTATATTGTACCTCCCCAGGATGTTCCATACCGCCAAACTGGAAATCTGGAATACTAACAAAACCCACTTTTTGAAAAGGATATTTTATCGCTGTCCAGTCTTCCAAAAAATCGATGGCATCGCGATGTGCTACAAAAACAGAATCCACACTGAGCTTAATTTTGGCTGAATCAGTTTCGCGGTGCAAAAATTCCATTTTATTATTTTTCATTTCCCTATTTATCAAGGTATATTTACCCGCAGTGAAGGAAAATAAATAAGTGGGTAATTTATCCGAATTATTGAAATGATAGGTAGTAGAATTCCCTTGCACAACTGAATCTTTTTTAACGGCGTTAGCCATTATTTTCCAATCAGTTGGAACAGTTAACGAAAGTAAAAATTTAGCTTTTAAATCGGGTTGATCAAAGCACGGGAATACCGTTCTGGCATGATCAGGAACAAAGAGCGCATACAAAAAGTCTTTGTTTCGGTTTAATGATTCGTTACCCGCAATAAATCCGATCTCGATATGGTTAGCACCTATTTTTAAATACTCTTGTTTTACTAAGATATGTTCTGCTTTAAAATCAATCGGTATCGTTTTGCCATTAACCGATACTCGTTTTATATGCTGTGCATTCTGCTTAAAGTCGATCTGCAGATGAATTAACTTATTTAACTTAAAATCAATATTTTCAGTTGATTGAATTGGCGCTGTTTGTTCTGTTGGAATGGTAAAGTGAAGTTTATATTGAATATTACTTACGGCTGCACTTCTGGAACTTGCTAATGCAAGAGAAACTCCAGGCTCAACGGCTATGGGATTAGTAACCTCTTGTGCAAAACAACTAGCGCTTAATAGTAATAAAAGGCAAAGATATTTCGTAATTGTAGTCATTTAATAAAGATTTATTCTCCGTTAATCATCTGTAAAATGGTTCCGTAACTCATCCAAACCATGGTTAATACCACAGCTAAACCCGTTAGCGTTAGCCAAAGCGGTTGTTTGTAATTTGCGATAATTTTAGTTCTATAGGCCGCAATAAGCATAATCCCCAGGGCAATTGGCAGAATAAAACCATTAATAGCGCCTACAGTGAGTAATATTTTAACTGGTTTACCGATTAGGATAAAAATAACACAAGAGATAGATATAAAGGCAATGATAATCTCTCTATTAAACTTTAATATCAACGGATGAAAACTCTTAATAAATGAAATGGAGGTATAGGCGGAGCCCACAACTGAAGAAATTCCCGCAGCCCATATTACCACACCAAAAATCTTATATCCGATTTCGCCGCTGGCCAATTTAAAAACCGAAGCAGCTGGATTGGATGGATCTAAGGTAAAACCTTTGCTTACCACCCCTAAAGCTGCAATAAACAACAACAAACGCATAATAGAGGCCAATCCAATGGCACTTAATGCCCCTTTATTTACAGCACCTAAATTATGGATCCCAGTTTGCCTGGCATCCAATAAACGGTGAGCACCCGAAAAGGTGATATAACCACCCACTGTTCCACCAACTATGGTTAATACTGCCGTAAAACTAAACTGCGTAGGATTTACTGCCCTTAATGCAGCTTCTGCCAATGGTGGCGAACTGGTGTAAGCGATAATTAAGGCAAGTACAATTTTAATCAGCCCCATGGTTTTGGCAAAAACATCCATTGCCTTGCCTGCTTCTTTGTAAATAAAGATACCTATTGCCATAATTGCGCTTATTACAGCACCCTGTCCTACACTAATGCCGAATAATACATTGAGTCCTAAGCCAGCGCCGGCAATATTACCAATATTAAAAGCCAAGCCACCTAAAAAAACCAGGAAAGAAATAAAGTATCCCAAACCTGGAAATACCTTATTGGCTATATCTTGAGCAGGTTTATCGGCAACAGCAATAATCCGCCAGATGTTTAACTGTGCAATGGCATCTAATATGATGGAYAGTAATATCACAAACGCAAAACTTGCGCCTAATTGCTGGGTAAAAACTGCGGTTTGTGTTAAAAATCCAGGGCCAATGGCTGATGAAGCCATTAAAAAAGCTGCCCCTAAAAGTACACTCCAATTGTATTTTGGCTTCATATAGTTGGGACTTTAATAGCTATGCCTTCTTTTTTTAACCTTTCGGCTATTAATTTAGCAAAAGCAACAGCGTGTTCACCATCGCCATGCAAACAAACCGTTTCGGCCTTAACCGCAATGCGATTTCCATTTACACTATTTACTTCCTGGTTTAAAGCAAATCCCAGTACCTGATTGATGGCATCTTCTTCATTCGTAATTAAAGCATTGTCTGCTGACCGAGGGGTAAGTAAACCATCATCCTGATAACTGCGATCGGCAAAAACTTCTGATGCGGTTACAATCCCCTTTTTTTCAGCTTCATCGATCATCTTACTTCCTGCTAAAGCATATAAGATCAGACCAGGGTCGAAATCGTAAACGGCCTGTACAATGGCTTTTGCCAAAGCGGTATCCTTTGCAGCCATATTATACAATGCGCCATGTGCTTTAACATGATGCAATTTACTACCTGCAGCTTTGACAAAACCGCTTAATGCACCCATTTGATATAAAGTAAGCTGATAAGCCTCATTTGGGGTAATCTTCATTTCTCTACGACCAAAGCCCTGCAGATCGGGCAAACCAGGGTGCGCACCAATGGCCACTCCTTTTTTTAAGGCTAAAGCTACAGTTTGCTGCATTACAGCCGGATCGCCGGCATGGAAACCACAGGCAATATTTGCCGATGAAATATAATCCATCAGTTTTTCATCATTGGGCATGGTATAATTCCCAAATGCTTCTCCCATGTCGCAATTAAGATCGATCATTTTCATGTTTTAATATATTTAAGGCCTATTGCCATGGTAATCAACGATAAATCGTGTTCACGTTCAAGGTAAAGTGCTTCTGCTTCATCTCTCGAAATTTCAGAAAAATGAATAGTATCGCCGGGTTTTAACTGGGCACATAAAGGTAAATCGACCGCTGCAACGTGGGCGATATGTGGGTAACCACCTGTTGTTTGGCAGTCGGCCATGAGTATCACCAAATCGCCACTTCCAGTTACCTGGATAACGCCAGGGGTTACTGCCGTGCTGAGCAATTCCTTTTTAACTTTCCTCACCAATGGCTTTCCAGATAAATGATACCCCATACGATTACTCCTTCTATCGATGGTATAAGAATTGGTTAAAAATGAAATAATGGATGTTGCGTCAAACCAGCTGATTTCATTGGCAAGTACAACTCTAATGCTTTGTCTATTCTCTGGCAGTAAGCTTTCGCGCGAAATGCGCCAATTTGGATAGGTTAACGATCTTTCAATCAAATGATTCAATATTCCATTTGATACATCGCTAAGTAAAGCACCGCCGATCAAAACATCTGCCTTTTGCAATGCCCTTCCCTTAAAGCCCCCAAAAGCAGCAGTAAGATAGGTACTTTTACTTTCCATTAGATCAGGCACATTCCATCCACCCGCAATAGCCAAATAGGTACGCAGCCCAATTGCATTATGGATCAGCTTTATAACGGAACCTGCCGGAAAAAACAATGGCTTTTCTGCAGGCATTAATTCATTATTGTAAACTAAGGTTGCACCATCGCCAGAATAAGAAATTAGAACAGGTGTTTCAGCTTTAAATGAAGCATCGGCATAGGTAAACTCAATGGTAGCATTATTATCATCGTTACCAACTGCTTTATTCGCTAACCGGTGGGCCAGCTCATCCATGGCGCCCGATATAGGTACAGCTTGCGAAAGATATCGGTATCGTCCCATATCCTGAATGGTACTTAATGAACCTGGCTTAATGATGCTGATTTTCATACTCATATTTCAGCATAAGCATTAAACTCCTTTATACCAATGGCTTTAAAAGTAACCATATCCCCTCCCTTTAAAAGTGATGGCTGTAAGCGGTTTACATCAAACATCTTTAATGGTGTTCTTCCAATAATCTGCCATCCGCCAGGTGTCTCCATAGGATAAATACCGGTCTGATTGCCTGCAATCCCTACAGATCCAGTGGGTATTTTAGCATTGGGAATCTCTTTTCTAGGGGTTGATAATCTGGCATCCATTCCGCCCATATAGGCGAAACCCGGCACAAAGCCGATCATGAAAACCGTATATTGCCCGGCAGTATGTATATCAATTACCTCAGTTTCGCTAAGCCTGTTTGTGCGGGCTACCGTTGAAAGATCCTGTCCGAAATCGCCACCATAACATACAGGAATAATCAATTTATCAGGTATTTTGCTTGATTTTTCTCTTTTTGTTTGAGCAATTTTATTTAAATGTGCTGATACCTTTTCGAAACAAACCTGACCCGGAAGATCTGATAACATCACACTTAAGGGATCAAAAAAAACAGTTAATGTAGTATAAGCCGGAACTGTGGTTATTAAACCAGAAAAAGGGTTTTGCAACAACAATTGATTAAAATCGGTGATCAGGGCCAGCAAATCGTGATCGATTGCTGTTCCGAATCCTATAGTAACCGATTTTTCACTCAACCCGTAAATTTTTATGGGAATGTTTGCTCCAAAATACCCTACCTGCTCAGTCATACAAAAACAGTAAGATTTAATAATAAGTGTTCTTCATAAAACGGACCAAACAACTAAACTGCTGCTATAAAAATGACTATATAATATCAAAATCACAAGTTTTGTGAATAATCGTAGCTAACTGTGCGCAAAAAACAATAAAGAAGTATTTTTAAATGGCTATACGGGTACTTGATTCTTAGTAATCTATTAAAATCAATAGCCAGGCAAGGCCTTAAAAAYTCCTTTTCACTATCCTTTCAATCGCTTTGCCCCAAAATTCGCCTAAAGATGCGGCGCCTAATTTATTTGGATGCAGGTAAAAAGTACCAGCCTGCCCTTTCTCAGGAATCAACTCGGTAAGGTGGTGTTTTTTAAAATAATTGAATGC
>NZ_JBFTQI010000353.1:0-5919 GCF_056398925.1 Pedobacter sp. 01T416_2 | reverse complement strand
GTCCAATGAACTTCATAGCCATCATTATCGCGACAAAATATGGGTAATTTTTGTCCTTCGTTATAATAAAAATCGACTATACGATTATCTTTTTGAACATGTTTAAGCAATTGGTTCTGCTCGTTGTACAACCATGTTTCGTTTGACCCAGCCGGATCACTGCGCAATATGAGGTTATTATTGTCATCATATGCATACTGATACTGCTCGCCATCTGCCGTATGATAAGTGGTGATATTGCCCCTCTCATCGTATTCATAACCGATTACCCTGCCCTCAGGGCTGGAAATCATTTTTTCTTCATTATAACGATCGTGTTCATACCAGGTTTCGCCACCCATAGCATCTACTTTTTTGTACACCAGATCGTTTTCATCATAATAATAGCGTTCTACTTTACCATCGCGATAATATACTTCGTTATATCCTTCTTCCGGGAAATAGCTTATCGATCCACTCATAAAACCATCTCTGCCTTCAGTATGGATTACACGGCCCTCCTCATCATAACGCCAGAAATAAGCCATCCCGTTACGGTTTGTTCTTTTCACTACACGATCGTGATCATCGTACTCAAAGCTGATAGCTTTACCTGCCTGATCGTATACTTTGATCATATTGCCGCGTTGATCGTAATCGTAACTCACCAACAGATCGCTGGTGTTTTTATATTGATAATAAACTGCTTTAATTGCCGTACTTGCCTCATTGTGCTGCATTTCGAGCACACGTCCAGAATTTTCTACAATGCGGGATAAAAGTTGTTTTTGATAGTAAAATGTAAGGTTGGTGCCGTTATTGTACTCAATTTTGCTTATGCGGTAAATATCGCCATCAACCGCGCCACTAAAAAGCGTATAGGTATAAATATCCTGATCAATAGTGAGTACCCAAGTATTTTCATTGGGCCGTTCCATCCAGATTTTTTGTGCACGATCGTACTGTTTGCCTGAATACGGTTCGATATAGGGCAAAGGCATCACCATATTTTCTTTCGGGTGGCTAAAACCAACAATTTCAGCTTCAGGATCTGGATAAATATATAAATCGTAATTATTGTAAACCTGATTGCCCAACATACCTGCATATGGCTTATCGCTGCGCCATACATTGTTCCAGGCCAGTGTTTGGCCACCAGGCAGTTCGAAATCGGTCCATTCGAAAAACATGGCACCAGTAACAAAATTAACAGGTTCCAACCCCCAATGACAAAGTTTTTTTGATATGGGATTATTTTTAAAAAGTCCCCGTAATACTTTATTGACACCTTTTAAGGCCGCTTTTGATAAGGCACTTCCTAATTTGGTGAGCCCCCTCATAATACCAAGGGCCGCAAAACGCATTAAATACTCTTTCAGCGTATAATTATGGGGTGCAAATGTACCACCAACCAACACGGGTTTACCAGTATTAATCTGTACATACATACTCAATAAATCGCTGTAAAAAGCGAAATAAGCCAATGGGTTTTTCTTCAATTTACCAGGTACAGTTGGCAGGGGTTTCAAACCCATTGGTGGGCACCAGCAGGTAAGCACCTGGCCGGGATTAGAACCGCTCATTTCCGAGCCTTGACCTTTTACAGTAGTAGAACCCCAGTATACCTCGCCCTCATGTGGCGAGCCGGGGATATTCACAATAAAATAAACTGGAATAGAACTGATGTGCCTAAACGGGAGCAAAACACCCATAACAGTAGTGGTAGTAGTGGCTTTGTGGCGACCATGTACATAAATTGAGCCGCCCATCGGGATACTGGCGGTACCGATTAAACCTTGCGCAAATTTTGGAATAGGAATACTGAAATGCAGGTAATCCATCGGATCGAACACCATCCCAATAAAAGGATGTGGTAAAGGCAAAGGAATAAACCCAAAAGATGGCGGAATGGGAATGGTTGTCCAGTGAAAATCGATAGCCAGTACCACATCAAAATGCTTGCTAACATGTTGTACCGCGGTATTGGCCATTCCAGGCTTTTTAGCTTTTACAAGCTTTAAGGTGCTTTTTGCCGCAGGGGGATTACTTCCAGGGGCAACGCCACCACCGCCGCCAACTGCTTTTGGTTCGGCTTTGGTTAGGCTTGCAGATAGGCTAATTGACCTATCGGTAGACATATTCGGTTTACTCGCTTTTACTTTTTTCATCCGTATATTTTTTATGATAATGGATTGGCGTGATTTTTTGGTACTTCAGCCATTGATTTCCAGTCTTCTCCGTAATCCTGCCGCATATCCATATCTAATTTTTTGCCCTCAAGGCTTTCCTCACCATATTTTTTTAACATGATCGATGCGGTATAAGCCATCGAACTTTGTCGCCGTTTTTCAACCGGCATTTTTCTGGCAATTTCCAAACACTTCAAATAATAATTCATTGCTTTTGCAGAGCCGGTTATTTTGCTCTCCGAAAGCTGACCAAGTAAGCGGGTACATTCCATCGCTATAAAATCGTTCTCTATAATTTCTGCGATTTTAATTGCCTTTTCGAAGTACTTTTTAGCTTCATCTTTACCCGAATGTGCCAGTAAGAAACTGCCATAGCTCATGTGGATATGCGCACTCAATAGTGTGTTTTCTCCAGCACGGGCCAAAGCCATCTCATATTGTTGGCGTGCTTCACTCCTTTTATTCTTTATGGCTAAACTCTGTGCCAGCATTATTCTTGCTGCCACTACCGCCTCGTGCAATCCTTGTTTCTGGGCGATTACAATTGCCCGTTCTAAAACTGCATTGGCCTGCTCATGTTTGCCTTTACTTAAATAATTACTTGCAATCAGTATCTGCTGCTGGTAATCACTTTCAGGATCGTTCTTCTCCCGGTTGGTATGTGCTGCCGCATTTTGCATCAACTGGCTCACATCAATATTGATCCTGAATTCGGTACCCTGTTTTAATTTTTTTAAGGTACGGTGTGTATGGTGCTCGGTATAAACCAGTTTAATATTATGGTTATCGAACGCTTTAACACAGCTGCACCATTCGTTAATCCATTCAGATAGGCCAGCTACATCATAGATGGTAGTTGGTGCCAGCTGAACATGTATTTTCTTTAATTTTAATTCAGGATAAAGATTGCATAACCTTATAAGTGCTGTAACAGGCAAGTAGGCATCAGTTTTATAATTCCGGGCACCTTCACCAACTTCAATATCCCAAACAACACCGGCTCTTGTATCCTTCTGCCATAAGTCAAAAATCTCCTTCCATTCTTTAACCAAACTTTTACCGTAATCATTTTCGTTCTGGAATTCCTGATAATGGAGCAGGAACATATCGTTAGTTCTGCTTTCTTCTGTTAATTGATATTTAAAATAAGCTTCGAATAAATTTACTTCGTGCCGCTCACCCAAACAGAGAAACAGGGTTTCTGATGGATGTTGCCTTACTACTTGTTGCCATTGTTTATCTATCTTAAATAATTCCAGTTGTATCGGGTTCATGGAGCTTTAATGTCGAAAATTAGTTTAGATTGATGGTGCCGCTACTGATATTCGTTTCGCTTTCACCTCCCACATTAATCTTTTTCGAAGCCAGATTGGCCTCTGTTTCGCCACTCATCGAAAGCGTTTTAGTACCAATATCCAAGGTTTGTGATTCTATCCCGATACCAGAAGTTGGTGTTCCATCTTCAGGCCCTACACCTATACCAATACTGATTGAGGCAGAATTTCCGATGTTTTCTCCTAGTGTTAAAATATCCTTTCCCTTAATGATGATTTTTCCCGTTTTATCCATAAAAATGCTGCTCTCTCCGCATTTAATCAGGATTGATTCTTTAGTTTCGAAAACTGCTTTACCGGCTCCATCCAGCTCGATAAAATTGCTGTCTTTATCCCGCATAATCATACCCGCACCGTCATCCATGGTTAAAGTATGTCCGCTTTTAGAAGTCAAACTTTTGCTGTTATTGCTGGCACTACCGCCACTACCACTTTTGCCGTGAAATACCGAACCCAATACGATTGGCCTGGCAATATTGCCTTCTTCGAAGGTTAAAGCTACCTGATCGCCAATTTCGGGGATAAATACAAAACCCCTGTTTTTACTCACTTTATCGCTGCTTCCTGCATCTGGTGTAATTACCCGCAGCCACTCCGTTACGTCATTGGTTTTACATTCCCATTTAAATTTTACCTTAATACGTCCCTGCCCTTGCGGATCGGCATTGTCTATTACATCTGCCAGTTGCATATCTGGGCTTGGTTTACTATAGTTTTTTACCAAAAGGCGCTCCGTTGTAGCTACCACACCTTCGAAAGTGTTGTAATATTTACCTGTACCATCAATATCATGGTTGATACTGGTGATCAGAAATTTACCCAGGCTTTCTGTAGAAAAAGATAGTTCTTTTCTCACACTCATCGTAATTTCGGCGATACTGCCAATGCTCAAAGCAGCATTATCTCCATTTGCATTTACTTTCAATAAATTACTGATGTGTGCCTTTTCTTCATTCTGTACATGATTTTTAATGTCGTTGTTATTGTCTACCCGGATAAGCGATGGTTGATTGAAGGTTTTGCTATACATCGCGTTAGAAACTTGTATGGCGTGGGCAAGGTCGGGTGATCCGTCACCCTGTCCGCTACTTTCACTCTGGAGCATCTCATCCTGTTTGGGGTTATAAGCAAAACGTTTATTCTTGATTGGTGCAATTTCCATGGCATACTGCAGGTTTTGTACATCACGACCGTAAATCAAGGCAACCTCTTTCTGATCATCTGGCTTACCAAAATTCAATTGGTTGCCATCATAGTAAAACCATTCATGGTATTCGCCCGAAAGCCTGTTCAGAAAATCGAAATCACTCTCCCTGTATTGAATCAAGTAATCAATAGGATCTTTTCTAGCGGCATTGGCCACAATTTTAATATCGTTTGAGGGAACATCCGATGTAGCAAGAGTTACGATCGTATTTAAATCTTTATCAAGATAAGAACCTAAATCAGGACCGCGATCGATCAAGATCGTTGGACTATAACCGCTCACAATCAGTACACCATGATAGCCATGGCTTTGTGCCAGTTCTACTTTGGTTACCAGGCCGGCAAATTCCTGTAAACTACCAGAATCGTGACCAAAGGAAGCAGTAAGGGTTTTACCCACAAAATCGCGACTGTCATTTAAACTGATCATTCCCGGCGAACCCATCTGATCGTGGTTAAACCGCAGCTCGAAAAAATGATGCGCATTAAAAGCTTGTTTTAAACTAAATGAGGCAAAATGGGTAATTGCCTTATTTTCTATGTTAATTTCTACAATGAGTTTCTTTTCCATAAATTCGATCTTTTAGCAAATCCACAAATAAATTCCGTTGGTTCTGGGGTCTAAGAAATAATCCTGATATAAACATTTATAGCCATCCCACAGGGTAAAATGGCCAGTCGCATCACTAAACTGGGTTTTAAAGCAGATAATACCCGATACGCCGTCTATTTTATTTTGAAACGCCCTTAAATCATGATGTGCTATCCAAGTGTCTCTAACTCCTTTTTCCACTTTAATATCGGGCTTTTTATATTTGTGGTTGAGGTAGTCGAAAAATTCGCTCACCCGAAAACAATAGCGCTTTTGATCAGCTCCAGCAATAGTTTCGAACTTTTTAGTATACGGATACCGACTGGGTATGGCATGGACTTTTACCTTTTCCTGGGCCAGGAAATTCTGTTTTGTGGTATATTTCCAACTAGGCAGGCTTAGGCTAAAAACCTTGTTATTAATACCTAGATAATTAAACGCCCTGCTCATCCTCACCACACAGGTATTGGTAATGTAAGCAGCATTAACAGCCCCACCAATTGTTGCTTTTACCAGTTCGCTACTTGTTGCTGGGTAATTTATCCTTAAATCGGTAAAACTTGGTAAAGAAAGTGGCATGCTATTTTTTGGGTAGAAGTGAATCAAGATATTTAGTACT
>NZ_JBFTQI010000352.1:0-5955 GCF_056398925.1 Pedobacter sp. 01T416_2 | reverse complement strand
GATATAAACACCAACACAAATAGCTCCACTAGCTCGACGCCTGCGTTGGTATTACCACAAGCAATTGTGGGTTCAGCATCTATCTCTCAGGCCTACAATAGTGCCTACTATTTTCCAGGAGGATTTGCGGCTAATATTTACGGCGTCGGAGGTTATGGCGCAGGCGTAACCTATGCATATACAGCAAGTAATTTTACCAATCTGTTTACATCTGTTTATGACAACGGAACTGATTATCAATACGTAATTGATAATACAGCTACAACACCGTCATTAGCATATTCTACAGCTATTGCTAGAATAATGAAAGCTTTCATGTTCTCTAAATTGGTTGATCAGTACAATGATGTTCCCTATTCAGAAGCATTAAAGGGAAGTGCCATTCTTACTCCAAAATATGATAAAGCTGAGGATATCTACAAGGATTTGGTTTCTCAATTAACAATTGGTATTAAGTTAATAAACGATGGCCAGGCTGGAAACGTTGCCAATGCCGTTGTTGCAAGTACAGACCCGCTATTTAAAGGTGATATGAACCTTTGGAAAAGGTTTGCGAATACAATTAAATTGCGTTTGCTAATAAAAATGGCGGGTGTTCCTGCTCAAGCTTCTTATGCAACAACTGAATTCGCTGCATTGAACACAACTGTTGGTTTCTTAGCAACCGATGCACTTGTAAACCCAGGATATGTTAAAGAAGCAAACAGACAAAATCCATTGTATAATTCGTTGGCCTTTGGAAGTGACAACGCTAGATCACAAAGTCAGGCTATTCCGACTCAATGGATATTTACTTTCTATAATGGCACTAAAATTTCAGATCAAGGTAGAGGTTATGCTATGTATAGAGGATTCCCAGGCACGGCAACAAACAGGCTAGGTGAAGAAAACGTAGGCTCTACTATTGTACCGCCATCAGGATCAACATCTTGGTTTACCGGAACTGATGCAAACACGCCTTATATCGGGGTTGCTAAAGGTCCGTCTCAAGGACAGCCACTAATGCTTGCCGCAGAAAGCCGCTTTCTTCAGGCAGAAGCATTTGCCAGAGGATATTTAACCGGGAGTGCGAAAACAGCATTCGACGAAGGTATTAAGGCATCATTCAAATACATTTATTCAGATCAAACAGGTGCTGCAATTGCTGGATGGGATTATGTCTCGGAATCAGCTGCTTACCAGACTACAGAAAACCCTACTAACCCTTTAGTAAATTACCCTGTTACTGGAACTTTACCAGCTCAAATTGAAGCAATTATAACCCAGAAATACATTGCAATGAATGTAATTCATTGTGATGAAGCGTTCAATGAATTTAAAAGAACAGGATATCCTAAAATTGTGGAGGGTTCTGCTGATGGCCGCCTAACTTTTGCCTCTAAACAATCAACTTCAACAAGATCTGATAAGTTATTGGGAAGAATTTTGTACCCACAACAAGAATATAACTTAAATCCAGCTAATGTTCCTGGCGGAGTTACTTTATTTGGATCAAGAATATTCTGGGATTTAAATTAATATTATAGAAATCATGAAAAAATATATTTATAAATCATTAGCCCTTTTTCTTGCGGTAACGTCGCTTACTTCTTGCTTAAAAGATGACTCTTTGGTCTTAGATCCTGCTAAAGGACATAACGTAATTGAATTTGCTAATCCGGCACAGATTGTAACAAACGGGACACCATCACCATTGTATTCGTTTTCTTACGAATCGACATCATTGCCAAGTTTGCCGATTACAGTAAGTTATTCTGGGCCCGAAGCAACAGCTCCTCAAGATATAACTGTTAAAATAGCTGTAGGTGCTACCTCAAAAATTACTGAATATAACACGGCAACAGGTAATCATTACGAATTACTTCAGCCAGTGAGTTATACACTTTCTGCAACCGAGGTTGTAATTAAAGCCGGTACTAATAAGGCAACATTCAATGTTTTATTAAAACCTTCAACTTTTAACTTCGCAGTTTCTGAGGTATTGCCATTAACGATTACCTCTGCCTCTTCGGGAATTATCAGCGGAAATTTTGGTACTATTTTATTGAATGTTAGTGCAAAGAATATTTGGGATGGTGTTTATGCCATGCAAGCTGGTAGTTTTGTGCAACGTTATAGCAATCCAACTACACCAACAGTTAACGATGGTTTAAATGGTAGTACAGCAGCGAATGCAGATGTAACATTTACTACAGTTGGCGCTAATACGGTGCAAATAGGGAACTTAAAATGGGCTGGTAATGCCTCTGGTGTTGGTGGTATCGACAACCTACAGGCAACAATTGACCCTGCTACTAATTTGGTAACCATGAAAGCACTAGGAAACGCTACGTTGGCTAACATACCTGGTTCTATAAACAAGTACGATCCGGCAACTAAAACATTTACGCTTAACTTCGATTGGAATCAAACTGCAACAAAAAGAACTTATACACTAATTGTAAAGTATAAATCTGCTAGATAAACACTCAGATTAATTAGTTTTAATGTCCTTTGAATGAGTTCAAAGGACATTTTTTTTGTTAATTAATTTGTATATTTAAAACACTTAACTAATCAGCTCTAAAATGAAAATTTATTTATCAACTCTTGCCGTTTTTGTAACATTACAATTATGTCAAGCCCAAGAACAAAAAACGTCATCGTTATCAGATCAAACTAAAGTTGTATACGCGATGAATGACTCAAAGAAGCTTGATGGAGTTTATTCCATCGTAAAAGATGAGGATAAAGTTTTTTTAAGGGGTATTTATAAGGATAATTCAAGAACGGGTAATTGGTATGCTTTTAACAATGATGGTAAAGTATTCTTACGGTATAATTATGATCTTAAAAAACTTATATATTTAGATACGGTAAGTATTAATCGCATAAAAGTTGAAGTGAGTACAACAGATCCGGTGATTAAAGAAAAGGCAAGCATTCCAGTTCCAATTGCCTCAATCGACCAATATATTTCTCTACTGGGGACCGAATTAAAAAGAGTTATTTTAAAGGATAATAAAAATGCAGATGGTACGCTTGATGCAGATTTAATTACCAATATCGATAAAAATGGAAAAGCTACTTATGAGGCCCATTACGTGGCAGATGGGATTCCGGTAACCAAACGTTTAATTATTGCTGAGAAAGCATTCGATATTGATTGGATTCCTTCAAGTTATAAAGGAACGAGCTACGCATCAGTATTTTCTGTAAAAGCAAGGATAGATTTTGCACAAAAGCCGGGCATAAAACAGAGATTTATTTGGGTATATTAATGCTTTAATAAGTAAGACTAATTTTCTAAATATAATTAAAAAAGTAATAGGAGTGATGGATGAGATCACTCCTATTACTTTTTTGTGGACTTTTATTAGAAAAATTACACGATCAATTTGGGTTTGTTAGCTCTGATTTAAAAGATTTTGTTTTTATGAAATTGTAAAATATTTTATATGCGAATAGCTAATTGCAGAATTAAACTTAATAAGTAGTTTTAAAGAGACATACTTTCCGAAGTTGCATCATGTCATTAAGAAGTCATATACTATGGTTTTAGTTAAAGTTCTCCAATCCAGCGCTATCTTAGCGCTTTTTAAATTAAAACTAATCATTTACTAACTTAAATTTCATGAAAAAACTTCTACAAAGTTTGTTTCTATTGATGTTTATTGCAATTGCTGCAGTGGCTCAAGATAGAACAATAACAGGTACAGTTACTTCTACAGAGGACAATTTGCCGATCCCTGGAGTAAGTGTAAAAGTAAAAGGCACTCAGATGGGTACTGTTACAGATTCTAATGGAAAGTATTCCCTTAAAGCTGACGGTTCAAAAGAATTAGAATTCAATTTTGTTGGCTTTATTTCTGTAACCAAATTAATCGGTTCCGCTAATGTAATTAATGTTGCCTTAGCAAATGATACCAAAGCACTACAAGAGGTTGTTGTTGTAGGTTATGGTACTCAAAGTACAAAAACAATAACCAACTCCATTGCAAGAATATCCGGAGATGCCATTAAAAATCAACCTGTTCCTAGTGTTGCCCAGGCATTACAAGGTCGTTTAGCTGGAGTTCAGGTAACTTCGGGAGGAGGTCGTCCAGGTTCCCCAATCCAAGTAAATATTCGTGGTAGGTCTTCTATTTTAGCGGGTAATGATCCGCTTTATGTAATAGATGGGGTAATTCTGCCTTCAAATAGTGGAACAACCCCTATCTCTGCTGGTTCAGGCATTTCTCCGCTGGCCAATTTAAATAGCGAAGATATTGCCTCTATCGAAGTATTAAAAGATGCATCGGCAGCAGCAATATATGGTTCAAGGGGATCAAATGGCGTTGTTTTAATTACAACTAAAAAAGGATCAGCAAGTGGTAAATCGATCATCAATTTAAATGCCTATAACGGTTACCAGTCCTTTGCCGGGACTAAGGATTTTTTAGGTGCATCTTCTTATCGTCAAATGTATAATGAAGCTTTAGTTAATTCAAATTTACCTGCTAAGTTTACTCAAGCCCAAATAAATAATCCAGAAGCAGATGTGAACTGGTTAGATGCAATTCAACGAGATAAATCATTGGTGCAGAATGTGCAGTTTTCGGTGGCTTCGGGTGGTAATGCAAAAACACAATTTTACACGTCATTAAATTATTTTAATCAGGACTCTAAATTATTGAACGGATCATTCAAAAGATATGCTATTCGCTTGAGTGTTGATCACCAGGTGAACGATTTCATCAAAATCGGAAGTAATATCGCCATTTCAAAATCTGATCGTGCCGAAACCCCTGTTGATAATAGTATCTTCTCTCCTTTCCCTAGAGCCTTAATTGCGCGCCCAGATCAACCTGTTTATAATGCAAACGGTACCTTTGCAAGTAATGATTTTAATAATCCTGTACACATGTTCGAATCTAAGAATTATGTTGGATTGAGTAATATTTTTAACTCTACATATGCTGAGGTTAAAATCTTACCAGAATTAAAGTTTAAATCTTCAGTTGGTATTGACTATACTTACCTAGATCAAAGAACTTTTGATCCTTCTACTTCTTTAGCTGGTAACGGAACAATTGGTGCCGCAAGTAGTGGATATGTTCAAACTCAAAATTATTTAACTACGCAAACATTATCTTACCTGAAAAAATTCATTGATAATAAATTAACGGTTGATGGAACTTTAGTTTACGAATTTCAATGGAATAACAGGGATAACAACCGCGTAGATGGACAGAATTTCCCTTCTAACGAAACACCTTATTTAACCTCTGCTGCGAAAATTACAGGTGGAACTTCTTCTTTTACCAACTATAGATTAGAATCTTATTTAGGTCGTGTAAATTTAGCGTGGGAGAATAAATACTTGTTAGGTGGATCGATCAGAAGAGATGGCTCGACTAAATTCCCTACTAAGGGAAGAATTGGCTATTTCCCTTCAGTTTCTGGTGGATGGGTGGTTAGTGAAGAATCTTTCATGAAGGATATCACTGCAATTTCTAATTTAAAAATAAGATCAAGCTACGGTTTAACGGGTAATCAGGAAGGTATCGGAAACTTTACAAGTAGAAAATTGTTCGGAACAGGATTTAACTATGATGATCAGCCTGGTTTTGCTTTAAATGCATTGGGGAGTCCTGATCTTAAATGGGAATCGACCAGACAATTCGATTTAGGTTTAGATTTGGCTTTATTTAAAAATAGATTAACACTTAGTGCAGATTATTATCATAAAAAAACAAAAGATCTTTTACAGAACAGGCCAATTCCATCTACAACTGGATTCCCGACTATCTTAGAGAATATTGGTTCGATGGTTGGAAAAGGATGGGATTTCAATATCAATAGTGAAAACCTGGTTGGGGAAGTGAAGTGGAGTACCTCATTTAATATCTCTACCTATAACAATAAGGTAACTGAATTATATAATAATCAACCGGTAGATGGATCCTTTGTTACGCGTACTATGGTGGGCCAACC
>NZ_JBFTQI010000351.1:0-5956 GCF_056398925.1 Pedobacter sp. 01T416_2 | reverse complement strand
GTATTGCATTTAACAAAAGTAAGCTTCTAAATAACAGAATCGCAGAAAAGGTAAATGCGATTAACCCAAACGATGTTAAAATACCAAAGTTGGTAAATATCCAACAGATTTCGGGCAGTAATAAAACGAGATAGTTTAAACAAAAACTAAAAAATACTTTTTCTTTAGTAAAAGGAAAATTTGGCAAGAAAGACAAGTATCTATTATTAAAAACCTTCTCCTGATAAATGAGCACCACATGTGCCACAATAATACAGGAGGTAACAAGCATCAATAATCTTGAATCATCTTTAAGATCAGCAAAAACTACCAACACACTCGAAATCAGCACCCACGAAAGCAGTTTGGTGAGCGCATAAGCCAATTTCGCCTGATTGAAAACCTGAAAACTATATAACAAAAAAACAGGTTTGCTCCATTTTCTGCTAACCCTGAGTAACCAATTTGGCTTGTTAGCTTCTATTAAACGGTTACTTTCTTTAAGGTATATATAAGCGCCTGCTAAAACCAGAAGCAATTGAAAAAATAAAATCCCGATAGAAATAAGATAATATCCAAATACAATTCCAATGCTTATGACGTATAGCGTATAACACAATACAGGGATAAATATGCAGGTCTGCACTACACACCAGGCCATAAACTGCTGTTTTTTGGTTGACGACGTGAAACTATAATACAGAAACTCTTGCTGGGGCAAAACAAGTTGACTTAAGACGTATTTTAAGCTTTTGTAAGCATACAATGTGCTACCTATAAGATAGAAAGTCATCATTAGTGGATTACTCACCAAACTAATGGTAAAGAAAAACTGCCAGAAATCAATCTGGTCGGGCCAAACCGTGCCCAGGGTATTGATAAACAAACAGTAACTGATCAACATCACAAAGATGAATACCAACATAGCTGCATGGGTACGGTAAAAACCATCAACAAATATTTTCTTTAAGGCGGTATTTGAAAGCAACGACATTAAAAATTCAGTATTATTTTTTTATCTTGAATATTGATCTGTTGAAGTCCGGGCAATTTTAACTCATCTAATGGCTGATGTGAGGAAAGTAAAAAACTGATTTTTTCATTTTGGCACTTTTCATTAATCCAGCGGTATAATATCTCCAAAGATTCTACATCGATCGTATTTAAAGGCTCGTCTAATAAGATCAATTTAGGTTGCCCTAAAAAAGCCAAAACCAACGACAACTTTTTTAACATGCCACTAGAATATGAACCCAATGGATTATGAATGTAAGGCTCCATACCCATTTCAGCAATTAAGATCTTTGCTTGATCAGAAACAGCCCCCTTGGCTTTAGCGAAAAGATCAACCATTTCAAATCCGGTCAAAAATTCGGGGTACAGTGGTTCGGCCTCGGCAAAATTTACAAGCTTTCGATAGGAAACACCATGATCTTTTAAATAAATAGTACTTATCGCGATATCACCTTCGAAAGACAATATTCCTGCAATTGCTTTCAAGAGGGTACTTTTCCCCGAACCGTTACTTCCTTTTATCCAGAAAATGCCTTCGGGAATTTTAATATTATCTATCTTTAAAACAAGATGATTGAAATAAGATTTTTCAAATTGATTGAAGTGTAACATAAAAGCAYTTTGTTTCTGACTTTAGTTTTAATGAAAAGTTACAAAGCACAATCATCTTGATAAAATCATACACAATGCAATTAATTTTACGCCCTTACCAACCAAGTGATGTTGAAAGTTTGGTTAAACATGCCAACAATTTCAATATTTCGAAATATTTAACCAATAAATTCCCTTTTCCTTATGAGAAAAAAGATGGCGAGGCTTTTATTCAACTCGCACTGAGTCATGATCCCTTACAAATCAAGGCCATTGTGTTAAACGATGAAGTAATTGGATCGATTGGTGTGCATCAACTGGCCGATATTTACAGCAAAAGTGCAGAAATAGGCTATTGGATTGCTGAGGATTTTTGGGGCAAAGGCATTGTTCCGCTTGCCATAAAAGAAATGCTTAAATATGGTTTCGAAACATTTGATATTGAAAGAATTTTCGCACGGACTACACATACGAACCTGGCCTCGCAGCAGGTTTTAAAGAAATCGGGCTTTATTTTCGAGGCAGCGCTAAAAGATACTATTTTTAAAAATGGCGAATATTTTGATGAATTCATTTTTGGATTTAGGAAACACCAGCTAGGCAGAGAACAGCATTAAAACATTTTGTTAAACTCGAAGCTTATTGCGTAAATTCGTGTAAACCAAAAACAACAAAGCAATGAAAATATCGATCAAATCAGTAATGCTGTTTGTTGCACTTTTAGGTGCAGCAGATTTCGCAAATGCCCAGGGAGCCAAGTTTCCACAACCGAGTAGCGGGCAAACCATTATCCAGGATTTTGGATTAGGCAAAATAACTTTAACCTACTCTCGTCCGAATGTTAAAGGCCGCAAAATTTTTGGCGGCATGGAGCCAATGGGCGTAGTTTGGCGTAACGGGGCAAATGCGGCCACACGTATTAAATTTACCGATGCCGTTAAAATTGAAGGCAAAGATCTGCCTGCTGGTGAATATGGCCTGTTCAGCATTCCAGGCAAAAATGAGTGGACGGTTATTTTCAGCAAAACGCCCGATCAATGGGGTGCCTACGCATATAAGGAAAGTGATGATGTGCTTCGTGTAAAAGTAAAAACAACAGCTTTAAAAGATAAAGTAGAAACCCTTAGCATGCAGTTTTCGGCTGTTAGCGAAACTTCGGCGCAGTTAAATATGATGTGGGAGAATAGTGCTTATGCCATCAATATTACAACTTCTATCGATGAAAAAGTAATGGCAAATATTGCTGAAGCGATGAAGGGCGAAAAAAAACCTTACTTTAATTCGGCATTGTATTATTATCAAAATGGAAAAGATTTAAAAACAGCTTTAGAATGGATGACGGAAGCAGAAAAATCAGATCCTAAAGCACCCTGGTTTAAATTATGGAAAGGCCGTATCCAATTGAAAATGGGCGATAAAGCGGGAGCATCAGCTACTGCGCAGCAAGGTATAGACGCTGCAAAGGCACAAAAGATTGATGAATATGTACGCCTCAATTCTGAACTTTTGGCCGAAGCTAAAAAATAAAGAGATTAAAATATTTTATAAAACCGTTGGAGTTGATTCAACGGTTTTTTTATGAGGCTATAAATAACATTGTCATGCTGAGGCACGAAGCATCTGTTCCATAGCTTGCAGATGCTTCGTACCTCAGCATGACAGAATACCAATATTAACTTAAAATTAACCACTGATTAACTTGAACAACTATCATAACATTAACCCTTAAAACACTTTATTTATTTAAAAATAATACTAACTTTGATGTTGCGCTTAGTAATTGTATTTTATACACTAAGCAGGTTAAAAAATCAATAAAAAATCAAATAAAAATGAGCATAATCGTTAATGTCCATGCCAGACAAATTCTCGATTCGAGAGGCAATCCAACAGTAGAAGTAGAAGTTGTAACAGAAGCAGGTGCTTTTGGCCGTGCAGCTGTACCAAGCGGTGCATCTACTGGACAATATGAGGCTGTTGAATTACGTGATGGGGATAAATCTACATATTTAGGTAAAGGTGTTTTAAAAGCTGTAGAAAATGTAAATACTAAAATTGCTGATGCATTAAGAGGTATTGATGTTTTTGAGCAAAATACAATTGATAAAATCATGTTAGACCTGGATGGTACCGAAAACAAAGGTAACTTAGGTGCTAACGCAATTTTAGGTGTTTCTTTGGCTGCTGCTAAAGCTGCTGCTGATGAAATCGGTCAACCATTATACCGTTACATTGGTGGTGTTAATGCAAACACTTTACCAATTCCGATGATGAACATCATTAACGGTGGTTCTCACTCTGATGCACCTATCGCTTTTCAGGAATTTATGATTATGCCAGTTGGCGCACCTTCTTTCTCTGAAGCTTTACGTTGGGGAACTGAAGTTTTCCATAGCTTGAAAAAAATTCTTCACGATAGAGGTTTATCTACTGCAGTAGGTGACGAAGGTGGTTTTGCACCAACTTTTGACGGTACTGAAGATGCAATTGAAACTGTATTAAAAGCAATTGAAACTGCTGGTTACAAACCAGGTTCTCAAATCTGTTTAGCTTTAGACTGTGCATCATCTGAGTTCTACAAAGATGGCAAATACGACTATACTAAATTTGAAGGCGCCACTGGGGTAATTCGTTCAAGCGAAGAGCAGGCACAATATTTAGCTGATCTTTCTGCAAAATATCCAATTATCTCTATTGAAGATGGTATGGATGAAAACGATTGGACTGGCTGGAAAAGCTTAACCGATAAAATTGGTGACCATGTTCAATTGGTTGGTGATGATTTATTTGTAACTAACGTAACCCGTTTACAACGTGGTATTGATGAGGCTACTGCTAACTCAATCCTAGTAAAAGTAAACCAGATCGGTTCCTTAACTGAAACCATCAATGCGGTAACTTTAGCACAAAACAATGGCTATACTTCGGTAATGAGTCACCGTTCTGGCGAAACTGAAGATGTTACGATAGCTGATTTAGCTGTTGCATTAAACTGCGGACAGATTAAAACTGGTTCTGCATCACGTTCAGACAGGATTGCTAAATACAATCAATTATTACGTATTGAAGAAGAATTAGGTGAAAACGCTCGTTTCATTGGTTCAAAATTCAAATACGCTAAGAAATAATTTATAGTATTGGGTTTAAACCCAATGCTATAATGTTAACAAGTTGAAAAACTTATTTGCGAAACATCCGGAGATTTTAAATCTTCGGATGTTTTTATTTTAATACTATATTTGTTTGTTGGATTCGGGTTTTCTCAAATCTCACATCTAAAATCTCATATCAATATATGAAACGTTTAATAGATCTTTTCCGAAATAAATATTTCCTTGCTACTGTCGCTTTTGCGATGTGGATGCTATTTTTCGACAAAAACGATATGATGTCGCAATACGAGTACCGCAGTCAGGCCAATAAACTGCAGGAAGAAAAAGAATATTTCGAGAAAGAAACCGCCCAGGTTAAAAAAGATTTAAACGAACTGAATACCAATCTGAATACGGCTGAAAAATTTGCCCGCGAAAAATACTTCATGAAAAAAGATAATGAAGATGTTTTTGTGATTATCCAGGAAGAGAAGAAGGATTAGTTTTCAGTTGGCAGTGCTCAGTTAACAGGTTGAGGTTAGCAATTTCAACAATAGAACAATCCATTTCCAGTTAACCGATTAACCAATTCAAACAGTTAACCTATCTAATGCTTCACATCCTCTACATTATTGCCATAACCGCCGAAGCCATGACTGCTGCACTTTCTGCGGGCAGACGTGATATGGATTGGGTTGGTGTTTGCATTATTGCCTGGGTTACAGCATTAGGCGGCGGAACAGTTAGAAATGTATTATTTGGCCATTACCCAATGAGCTGGGTAGAACATCCAGAATATTTGGTAATTACTGCAGTAGCAGCCTTACTCGCTGCATTTATTGCCTCGATTATGACTAAACTCAAAAAACTTTTCCTTTATCTTGATGCTTTAGGTTTGGTGGTTTTCACGATTATTGGCTGTCAGGTTGCACAGGAAATCCATTTACCTTATTTAATTGTACTTTTTAGCGGAATGATTACTGGTTGTGCTGGCGGGGTACTTCGTGATGTACTCTGCAACGAAGTTCCATTTCTTTTTAGAAAAGAGATTTATGCCAGCGCAGCGATAGTCACCGGCGCGGTTTATATCGGCATAGAGCATTTTCATGGAAGCGAGATGCTGGCTACTATTTTAGCAGCCGTAGTTGGATTAGCCCTAAGATTACTTTCTATCCGCTTCGAATGGCACATGCCTAAGTTCGTTTATCGTGATGAATGGCATTGATTCAGTTGGAAGTTTTCAACTTAGAGCTTTTTTCCGTGGTGTCAGGTGTTACCAC
>NZ_JBFTQI010000350.1:0-5969 GCF_056398925.1 Pedobacter sp. 01T416_2 | reverse complement strand
ATTTGGGAATTGGAACGATTAAAACTCCTGCCGATGCAAATGCATTTATCGAAGCTGGAACAGATTTTATTGTAGCACCGATCGTAAATCCGGCAGTTGCCGAAATTGCAAACAAAATTGGTATGCTATGGATCCCTGGCTGTATGACCCCGACTGAAATCAGTGTCGCTCAAGAGCACAAAGCCATGCTGATCAAAATTTTCCCTGCCAATATTTTAGGCCCCGAATTTATTTCATCAATTAAAGATCTTTTCGCCGGACAGCTGTTTATGCCAACTGGTGGCGTAGAAATTAATGCCGACAACCTAAAAACTTGGTTTAAGTCAGGCGTTTGTGCCGTAGGTATGGGCAGCAAATTAATCAGTAAAGATGTGATGAGCAAAGGTCTTTACGAGGAGTTATTCGACAATACAAAACTAGCGCTTGACTTAATTCAGCAGAGCAAATAAATCTAACACACACTAACCAAATGAACCAAACGAAAATAGGCAAATACAGATGGACCATATGCGCACTTCTGTTTTTCGCTACTACAGTAAATTATTTAGATAGACAAGTTTTAAGTTTGCTATCTAGCAAACTCGAAGCGGAGTTTAACTGGACAAATTCAGATTACGCAAACATAACAGCAGCTTTTCAATTCGTTTATGCTATATCAATGCTTTTTGCTGGACGAATAATAGATAAGTTGGGAACCAAATGGGGATATGCAATTGCAATAATTGTTTGGTCACTGGGCGCCATCCYGCATGCCAAAGCTATTCCTGTAGGAGAGGCCGTTTCATCAATTTTTGCGTTAGTTGGAATCACAAGTATATCGGTATCTGTACTGGGCTTCATTGTTTCTAGAGCTGTTTTAGGTTTTGGAGAATCTGGAAATTTTCCGGCAGCAATTAAAGCAACAGCAGAATATTTTCCTAAAAAGGAACGTTCCTTTGCAACAGGAATCTTTAATTCAGGAGCAAACGTTGGTGCAATTCTAGCTCCTGCTACTGTGCCATACATTGCTGAAGCGTGGGGTTGGGAAACTGCATTTTTAATTATAGGAGCAGCAGGCTTTTTCTGGCTAATATTTTGGTTTATTTTTTATGATAAACCTGAAGAACAAAAGCGTTTATCTAAAGCTGAATTGGAGTATATTCTATTAGACACAGATCAAAAAGTTATTGTTCCATCAGAATCTGAAACTGAAGCAAAAAAGGTTTCATGGTTTAAATTATTAGGATATAAACAAACTTGGGCTTTCACGTTTGGAAAGTTTATGACAGATGGTGTTTGGTGGTTCTTTTTGTTTTGGCTTCCTTCATATTTAAAGGCCCAGTATGGAATGGAAGGAACATCAATATCGTTCCCACTTTTTGTACTTTACAGTATGACAATGATTGGTAGTATTGGTGGCGGGTGGTTTCCTGCGTATTTCCTTAAAAAAGGATACAATGTTTATGAAGGCAGAATGAGAGCAATGTTCGTAATTGCATTATTTCCTTTAGTGGTCTTACTTGCTCAACCTTTGGGGCACTATACTTTTTGGATTCCTGTATTGTTAATTGGAATCGGAGCTTCTGCACACCAAGCTTGGTCTGCAAACATTTTTACAACAGTATCAGATATGTTTCCCAAAAAAGCAATTGGATCAATTATTGGAATTGGTGGTATGGCAGGAGGAATCGGAGGCGTAATAGTTTCTAAAGTTGGCGGTGCCCTGTTCGATCATTACAAGGGATTAGGACATATCCAAACTGGTTACACCATTATGTTTGCATTTTGTGCCATTGCTTATATTATTGCTTGGGTAGTAATGAAGACATTGGTGCCAAAAATGAAAACAATAGAACTGTAAATATTTAGAGCCAATTACTTTGGCTCTTTTTACAACAATAAATCTATACTTAAACTATAGACTTAACATTAATTTAACCCTAACAACAACCCAAATTGAGTACATCGCTAAACCTCGAAAGTATTTTCGTTGAAGAGAGCCAGATTCCAGATGAATTTAGGCTCAAGGAAGAAATCAATCAAAAAGAGTTTCTTTCAAATGGAGAGATGAAACCATGGAATGGACCATTTAATGAAGTGTTTTCTCCGGTATGCGTAAAAACCCCCGAAGGCTTAAAACGAAAGCATATTGGTAGTTTCCCTGTTTGTACAGAAAAAGAGTCGACAGAAGCTTTAGATGCAGCTGTAGCCGCTTATGATAACGGCCGCGGACAATGGCCGACTATGAGCGTTGCTGATCGGATTAGCTGCGTAGAAAACTTCACTCATAAAATGATTGAGCAAAAAGAAATTGTTGCGAAATTGATTATGTGGGAGATCGGTAAATCTTATGCCGATTCGGTTAAAGAATTCGACCGTACGGTTGAGTATATCTATGCCACTATCGATGCACTAAAGGATATCGACAGGCAATCGTCACGTTTTGAAATTGAGCAGGGAATAGTTGCTCAGGTACGCCGTTCTCCGCTGGGTGTGGTACTTTGTATGGGGCCATTTAATTATCCTCTAAACGAAACTTTTACGACGCTTATTCCAGCTTTGATTATGGGCAATACGCTTTTATTCAAACCACCTAAGCATGGTACCTTATTGCACTATCCTTTATTAGAGGCTTTCCGTTCCAGCTTCCCTAAAGGTGTTGTAAATACCATTTATGGCCGTGGCAATACCATTGTGCCAGGACTAATGAAATCAGGAAAAATTAATGTGCTTACCTTAATCGGATCGAGTAAAGTAGCCAACGAACTGAAAAAACTGCATCCTAAAGTAAACCGTTTAAGGGCAATTTTAGGTTTGGATGCTAAAAATGCAGCAATCATTACTAAAGATGCCAATCTTGATTTGGCGGTTTCTGAAACGGTTCTAGGTTCGCTTTCTTTTAACGGACAGCGTTGTACTGCGATTAAAATCGTTTATGTTCACCGCAGTTTAGCACAGGAGTTTCTAAAACGTTTATCTGCAGAAGTAGAGAAACTGAAATTTGGTATGCCATGGGAGAAAGGCGTAAACCTTACTCCGCTGCCTGAGCTGAACAAACCTGAATACTTAAAAGAATGTATTGATGATGCAGTTTCGCACGGCGCTAAAGTGATCAATAAAAATGGTGGACAAACCTTAGAAACTTTTGTTTATCCAGCCATTATGTATCCGGTAAACAGCAATATGAAACTATACCGCGAAGAGCAGTTTGGGCCGATTGTTCCTGTTGTTCCGTTTGATGATCTGGAAGAACCTATCGAATATTTAATTGGCTCTCCACACGGCCAGCAGGTGAGTATTTTTAGTAATAACGCGGCGGTAATTTCTTCATTAATTGATCCTTTGGTTAACCAGGTAAGTCGTGTGAACATTAACTGCCAGTGTCAACGTGGTCCAGATGCTTTCCCTTTTACCGGTCGTAAAGACAGTGCTGAAGGAACACTTTCTGTAGTGGATGCATTGCGTTCGTTCTCGATCCGTTCGTTGGTAGCAACCAAATTTACAGATGATAATAAAAAATTATTGAACGAAATTGTTAAAGGCGATGATTCGAACTTTTTAAGTACGAAATATATTTTTTAATAAGGATAATCGTCATTGCGAAGAGGAACGACGAAGCAATCTTAACACGAAGAATTAATTGTCGATTCTAGAAGATTGCTTCGTCGGCTGAAAAAGCCTTCTCGCAATGACTTTTTTTTTTAAATAGTTTTCTGTTTTTTCGGCGGTCGTCATGCTGAATTTATTTCAGCATCCAATATGCATGTAAAGATCATGAAATAAATTCAAGATGACGTGGTGATAATTATTTATAGTCCTCGTTTGTAACGAGGATTTGCGAGATCCGCATTTGTAATGCGGTACTGTTTATCGGCGATACAATCGCCTTTCTCATGCATCCTCGTTACAAACGAGGACGATAATAGCGCTATTTTACTTCAAACTCTTCACCAAGCTCAACTTTAGCTCTTTAATCCCTTTCACCACTAAACCGGCAATTTGTTTAGCACCTTCTGGACTTAAATGTGTATTATCTTTCTTGCCATTTGGGTAGTTCACATTTCCCGAATCAACATAATTGAATAATTTAATGGATGGCTCTTCACCTAAGCGGTTTAATAAACTTTCGGTTTTAACCAGCATATCAATTAAAGGAACACCTAAAGAATCGGCAACCTGGCGGGTAATGCGAGGGTAATCTCCATGAGAATCGAGCAAAACCCCATTCTTGAAACTTCTGCGGGAGATTGGCGTTAATAAAACCGGGAAAGCTTTTTTACTTCTGGTTTCTTTTACATAATTAACCAGATTGATCTTGAAATCTGCTAAGGATACACCGACAGCTGGTTTATCGACTTTCTCATCGTTATGCCCGAATTCGATAAAAACATAATCGCCTGGGTTTAACTCGGCCAATATTGGGTCCCAGCGTTTCTCTGCCCTGAAAGATTTTGTACTCCTTCCGTTCAAAGCCCGGTTATCAACGGTAACATCAGCCTTAAAATAAGATTGTAATGCCATGCCCCAGCCTGTTTCTGGATACGCTTTTTCTTCTTTATTTGCTGCGGTAGAGTCGCCAATGATATAGAGTTTTGTTTTCTTTGGGATGAATGTAAAAGAAAATAAAACGGCTATTGTTCCTGCCGCCAAAATTTTAAAGAAATTCTTGTTCATGTTTTTATCAGTTATTTTATTTAGCTGGATTCCATTGATCCGTTCCACCTAATATATTTTTTAAAGTATAGTTTTTTGCCTCTTTATCTGTTAATTGTTTTGTCCAGGTCAACCTCGTTTTAGGTGACGCGCCATCGCCCTTACTTTTATATTCTGCATAAAAAACGGTCAATTCCTTATTAGGGAACATCAGATCACCTTTCCATGGATTCCAACCTTCGGGCAAAATATGTTTCCCCAGATCGCAGCTGATGAATACCGTTTTTGCATAAGGCCTCCATGGTCTGCCGAGATAAGCTTTCGTTACAGTTTCATCTGCAATGAGCGTACAATTTATAAAAACAAACCCAAACTTTTGCATCGCTGAAGTTGAAGCTGCGGTAATATAAGAATCACTTAAATTTTTGATTGTACAATTTTGAAAGACTACTGTAGCCTTGCCGAAAATAAAATCGGTTGTACCTTCAATATAACAATCCTGATAGTATTGCCGGCTATTTTCGATCGCGGCATACAGCGTATCCTGATTGCCCAAAAATCTGCAGTTTTTTGCTTTAAAACGATCGCCTTCTACATGTAAGGCTACCGCCTGTCCAACTCTTCCAGATGAATTGATAATGGTTAAATTTTCTAGCTGGGTATCACTTCCCTGAACAAGTACTGTGAATGAGGTATAAGTGCTGAATTTAGCATTGCCAAAAACATCCTTACCTGACGCATTGGATTTTCCTGAATAATCATCAAAGGTGATGATGGTATTTTCAGTATCCTCTCCAATTATAGAGATTTTGATCTTCCAAGAAGGAATAATCAGCTTCTCTTTATAGGTTCCGTTTTTAACATGAATTTTAACTGCTTTCTCGCCTAAATCCCTCACCGAATTTACAGCCTCCTGAATGGTTTTGTAATTTCCACTGCCATCCTGCGCAACAGTTATTTCTGAAGGATATTTGGGATCCTGGGCATGGACGTAAATAAAGGATATATTGAAGAGGAGTAGCGTGATCAGCTTGAAGTAGGATATTCTTGTCATTTGGTCAGTTAAGATCTGAATTTAATTTTAATTAATAACTCCTGGATTGTCATTACCCAAGAGTCGTCATCTCGAGTGGAGTGCAACGTAGCCGAGAGATCTATCGAGGCAGATCTCTCCACTACGCGTTGCTCCGGTCGTATTCTAGGTTTACCACAATTGCAAATTTATTTTAAGAAAAACTCTTTTTTTGGGAGTTTTTCTTAGCTTTTATGACGCTCTCCTATAATTCTCGACATACATTTCTCCTCTCTTAACAAGTGAGAACATCCTTAAAATCAGT
>NZ_JBFTQI010000349.1:0-6000 GCF_056398925.1 Pedobacter sp. 01T416_2 | reverse complement strand
GCAACGAGAGTTTGCTTGCCGGAAAAGAAGCTGGGGAAACACCTCCTTTTATCGAATCACTTTATCCTTTTTCTGGCGATATGCGCTTTAATGTGCTGCATTTAAAAAGTCAGCTCGATAAAGGTTTGAAAGACGAAATGCTGATTAATGAATACCTGTACCACTGTCTTTTAAACTATTATAAAATTTATGATAAAGAGGTAGCCCAGAAATTGGATAAACTCAGCTTTATCAAAACAAAAACCCGTGAAGAGGTTTTAAAAAGATTAACACTTGCTAAAGAATACATTAGTAGCAATTACAATCAAAATATAACATTAGAAAACATTGCCGAACAGGCATGTTTATCGGTTAACCATTTGCTAAGAACATTTAAAGAAGCATATGAGATTAGCCCATACCAGTTTTTAGTGCAGTTAAGATTAAACAGGGCTAAAAAACTATTGCAAACTACCACTTATTCCTTAAACGAAATAGTACGTTTAGTAGGGTTTGAATGCCCAAGTTCATTCATCAGGTTATTTAAACACACGTTCAATATTACCCCGCTAAAATATAGAAAGAGTAGGTTGAACTAATTATAAATAGTGATTTCTGCATATTTAGAATGTTAGGATGAAACTATTTTTGAAGCTCTTGCAGGACAATTTGTAGAAGTTTTTTCCTGTTTAGGTTAATAATGATTAAAAAAGCAAACTGCCAGGATTGGGGTTTGCTTTTTTGCGTTTAAAGCCTACTTCTATCCAGAATGGTGATTTTCGCACATTTTTGGATTTTCACAGCGCCTAAATTGCTTATTGATTTGGTTTCATGCGTATCTGCTAAAACTAAAGAACAAATTATTTACTAACTATTTATTTCGAAACATGAAACAAAAATTACTATTGATTTTAATGGTTGCGGTTTTGTCTTATTTCAACGCCCTGGCGCAGAATAAAACAATAACCGGAAAGGTGGTTGATGCTGATGATGGTTTACCATTGCCCGGCGTATCAATAAAAGTAAAGGGCACTACACAGCTGACCCAAACCACCGGACAGGGAACCTTTTCTATTACCATACCTTCAGATGCACAAACGCTAGTGCTAAGTTATGTGGGCTATACCGAGCAGGAAGTAAGAATAACCGGCGAAACGTTAAATATTCGCATGGTATCATCAGCTAGAAATCTTCAGGATGTAATGGTTATTGGTTATGGAACAGTAAAGAAAGAAAACTTTACGGGTTCTGCAGCGGTAGTTAAAGAGGACGTTTTCAAAGACCGTCCGGTTACTTCTTTTGAAAAGGTCTTACAGGGTGCAGCTGCAGGCGTTCAAGTTACCAGTGTATCTGGTCAGCCAGGCGCTACTTCTACTGTTAGGATTCGTGGAGTAGGTTCCTTCACCGCTTCAAGTACCCCGCTTTATGTAGTTGATGGTATTGCCATTACTAATGGCGATTTAAGTTCGGTTGCACAAACTTCTGATGTACTTTCCTCAATAAATCCCAACGATATTGCTTCGGTAACGGTATTAAAAGATGCGACCGCTGCAGCTATTTATGGTTCTAGGGCAGCAAATGGAGTTGTATTAATTACCACAAAACAAGGTAAAGCAGGGCAAACCAAATTAAATCTTAGCTCTAGCACAGGTTATTCCTACCAGGCAGTAGATAAACATGAGGTAATGGATGCCACCCAGTATTACAAAACCTATTGGGATGTTTATTATGCACAACGTTTAGCAGCAGGCTTAACACCTGATGCCGCGGCTACTGCAGCAAATGGATTAACCAATGCTAAATTGGTGGTGAATCCCTACAATACAGCAAATCCTTATGCTGCAAATGGTGTGCTTGCTAGTGGCGCATCATTGCTTTATGATACCGATTGGCGTGATGAAGTATTGCGTAGAGGAGTAACTAAAAATATCGATCTATCGGCCAGTGGTGGTAATGATAAAACAAAATTCTTTCTCTCAGGGGGGTATTTTGAGCAAAATGGAATTGTAATTAGGTCGGATTTTAAACGCTATTCAGGAAAATTCAATATCAACTCTGAGGTAACGGATTTCTTAAAAATCGGGATCAATAACAGTTTGGCCCGTACCGAACAAAATACACCAGCTGGAAGTACAGGTGCAGATAACCCGGTAAACTTTGCCGATCAAACAGCAAACATATACCCATTATATGTGCGCGATGCAAATGGGAACATTGTATATGATGCTACAGGAAGTCCGGTTTATAACTACATTAACCCGGTTACCCCAGATTTTAATCCGGTGGGTTTATCCAAGTTAAACGAATATAATACCATAACCAATAGAGTAATTACAAGTCCTTTTGCTGAAGTTAGATTTTTGAAAGACTTTACGGCTAAAAGTATGGTTGCAGTAGATTACATAAACAATCGTGAGCGTCAGTTTTATAATATGGAGCATGGTGATGGTGTTAGCGTTAAAGGACGCGCATACCGCTACTCAAAAGAAGATGTTACGGTAACTTTTCAAAATACGATAACCTATAATAAAACTTTCAACCTGCATAATTTTGATGTTTTATTAGGCCAAGAGGCTTACCGTTCAAAGCGTGATTTTAACTACTCGCAGGTTACAGGATTCCCTTTCCCGGGTACTAATGAGCAAATAGCAGCATCAACACCATCAACAGTACAATCTTATTATACTCAACAAAGGTTTGCCTCGTATTTTTCGCGTTTGCAATATAACTATGCAGGTAAGTACTATCTATCGGGAAGCTTAAGGAGAGATGGATCATCTGTTTTTGGAAACGATAATAAATATGGAACATTTTATTCTGTTGGTGGTGGATGGCGCATCGGCAGAGAGAATTTCTTAAAAGATGTGAGCTGGATTGATGAATTAAAGATAAGGGCCAGTTATGGTACGTCTGGTAATGATAGGATTGATCGCTACGCATCACAGGGTTTGTATGGTCTGGGTAAAAACTACGAAGGACAGTCAGGTATTAATTATGTTCAGCTAGAAAATATTAATTTAAAGTGGGAACAGAATTCAACTGTAGATATTGGTTTGGAGTTTGCCTTATTTAAAKGGAAAATAAGTGGAGAGGCCTCTTATTATAAACGAGGATCGAAAGGCTTACTGTTTGACCAGCCACTCACTCGGTTAACAGGTTTTGACAATTTGATAACCAATCTCGCATCAATGGACAATTATGGTGTTGAGATCTTATTGAATGGAAATCCGGTAAAAACTAAAGATTTTGATTGGAATATATCATTCAACATTACATCAAATAAAAATAAAATTAATGCAATGACCCAAAATGAGGTTATTGACGGTACCAAAAGATGGAAAGTGGGTGAAGATAGATATCAGTGGTATTTGCGGGAGTATGCAGGTGTAGATCCTGCAGACGGCAAACCGATGTGGTTTACTGATGAAATCGTGAATGGACAATCAACAGGTAACAAGATCACCACTAAAAACTGGTCTACAGCAACAAGATACGATGGTTTAGGTTCTTCATTACCAAAATTCACCGGAGGTTTTAATAATACCCTGAAATATAAAGAATTTGACTTAAGTGTATTTACTTATTTTTCTACAGGAGCAAAAATTTATGACACCTTATATGGTAACCTGATGCATAGCGGAGGTACTGTAGGTAAACAGCTATCTGTAGATAATTATAACAGCTGGCAAAAACCAGGTGACATCACTGATGTGCCACGATTTGTGATCAACAATACCGATTTAGGAAACAGCCAGTCAACCCGTTTTTTATACGACGGATCGTTTATGCGTGTTAAAAATATCACCTTAGGCTATTCTTTAAAGAAAAACTGGTTAGAATCTATCCATTTGTCGAATGTACGAGTATATCTGATGGCTGAAAATCCTTTTACATTGGCAAAACACAAAGGAATGGATCCAGAGTCGGCCCTTACCGGTTTAACAGATAACGATATTCCAAATGTTAAAACATTTACGCTAGGTCTTAATGTAGGATTTTAATTGATAAAGAAATGAGAATTATAAAAACATATAAAACGGCCTTATATGCCGGAGTGGTGTTGCTTTTTGTTGGGGCAACGTCATGTAAGAAGGAATTTTTGCAGGTAATACCAACACAACAGATCAATGCAAAGGATGCCTTTTCTTCTGGAGCTAAAATCCAGGCCGCCATGACTGGTATTTACGATCTAACTACTTTTTCGGGTTATACCAACAACATGATATTGAGTGTTGATGTTAAAGGGAATGATGTGATGATTGTGAGTGGTGCTGCAAATTACAACCGTTTTGTGGCACAATACCAGTTTATAGAAACAGTAAATAATGGCGATGCATACACATGGTGGCAATACAGCTATAAGGTGATTTCAAATGCAAATCAGTTTGTTGTTAATATTCCGGATGCTCCTATAAGTGATGCCTTAAAAACAGAATATTTAGCGGAAGCACGTGCATTGAGAGCTTATACTTACTTTTGGCTGGTACGTTGGTTTGCCCAACCTTACAGCGTAAATCCTGAAGCCCTTGGTGTACCCATTTTAAGAAAACCACTTGGACCAGATGAGACATCTCCGGCAAGGGATAAAGTAAAAGATGTATACGCTTTTATTATTGATGACTTAAAATATGCCGAAACAAATCTGCCAACAGCTGGCAGAACCAGCATTTATAGAATAAATGTGGCTGCTATTCAAGGTATGTTAGCCAGAGTTTATCTTAATATGGGTAATTGGGCAGAAGCAAGTCGCTATGCTAAGTTGGCACGCGCTGCAAAACCATTAAGTACAGCCGCCGCATTGTTAACAGGTTTTAGTAATCCAACTTCCGAATGGATTTATGCCATTAATGTAAGAACTGATGATAACCAAGGTTTCTTGGCAGTGTCATCTTTTTATGATCCTTATGACTCGGGCTATTCTAGTTTTAGAGTTACAGACGACTTTTTTAACTCTTTTGCTGCAAACGACGAGCGTAAAAAGCAATTTCTGGTTAAAAGTAGCCCAACGGCAGCTGCAAGTACCGCAGCATATAGAAGAAGGGGTGAGGGATACCTAATCAATAAGTTCGATTTTACGACCACCACAGCTAATAATCAGGTGCTAATACGCTCTTCAGAGATGTATTTAATAGAAGCGGAGGCAGAAGCAAGGTTAGGTAATGAACTAGCAGCAAAACAAGCTTTGTTGGCTATACAACAAAGGGCAGGAGTTGCAACAGTTATTTCTCTGAATACTGGCAATGCTTTGGTCGAAGAAATATTATTAGAGCGCAATAAAGAGTTGTATGGTGAAGGACATAAATTTTTTGACTTGTTGCGTACTAACAAAGGAGTTAATAGAACTGGATCTACGGTGCACTGGAAAATTGTAAATTTTGCATCTGGCGATAATAGATTAGTTTCACCAATTCCTCAGCTAGAACTAGATGCCAATCCAGTATTAAAACCACAACAGAACCCTGGATATTAGTGCTTTTTACTACAAAATTTAAGCGATAGAAAGCCCTTACAATTCATTTTGAAAGGGCTTTCTGCTTAATATCACATTTTAGTTACCTCAGCATTATGGTGTTATCGGCATATTATTTTCTTTTATTCCAGCCGACCTTTAATAAAAAAACACAGATAGTTATGAGACTAAAAGCTTTGGTGATTTTATTACTAGGTATTACAATCACAAATAATGTTTTTGCAGCTGAAAAACCAACTGCAAGCCATAAATCGGTTATCAATTATTATATGGACAGCTATATGAATTCTGACTATAAAAAGTTAAAAGCTGTTTTAAGTGAGGATGCTGTTTTTACGTCGAATAGAGATGTAAGGGTAATTAAACATAAAGCAAGTGATGTGTTAAATCAAATGAAGAAAAATGAAGGCGTAATTCAGAAAGATTGCAACATCAGCTCTTCAATCGTTTCTGAAACCGATGCCCTGGTAATTGCACGTGTAGATATTAATTACGAATTGTTTGATGGCGCACAACAAAACTTTGTGATTATCGAGAAAGATAAAGAAGGC
>NZ_JBFTQI010000348.1:0-6015 GCF_056398925.1 Pedobacter sp. 01T416_2 | reverse complement strand
GTAAAAAAAGTGAGCCACTTAACGGTTGAAAATATTCCGCAAGAGATTGAAGATGACCGAGATAATATTCAGCCTGATGATAAGGTGATCTTAATTGTTGAAGACGATACCCCTTTTGCCAAAACACTTTTAGATTTTACCCGAAAAAGAAATTATAAAGGTTTGGTTGCCGTTCGTGGCGATGCCGGTATTGAAATGGCGAAAACCTTTAAACCACTTGCCATTTTACTCGATATCCAATTGCCTGTTAAAGATGGTTGGCAGGTAATGGAAGAGCTGAAATCGGATCCTTCAACACGTCCAATTCCAGTGCACATCATGTCTTCTTTACAGGTTAAGAAAGAAAGTTTGTTAAAAGGTGCAGTAGATTTTATAAATAAACCTTTTGCTTTTGAGCACATGCAAGAGATATTTTCAAAACTAGAGCATGCCTTAAGCCGTCACCCTAAAAAGGTACTTATTGTAGAAGAAAATGAACAGCATGCCAAGGCATTAAGTTATTTTTTAAGCAATTTTAATATCCAGACAGAAATTGTTAACCAGGTAAACGAAGGTGTTTCTGCCCTGCATAAGCCGGAGGTTAACTGCGTGATTTTGGATATGGGTATTCCTGATAAACACGCTTACGAAACCCTTGAAGTGGTAAAGAAAACACCCGGTTTAGAGAATTTACCGATCATCATTTTCACCGGTAAAAACCTTTCAAAGGGCGAAGAAAACCGCATCAAACAATATGCTGATTCTATCGTTGTAAAAACGGCACATTCTTATCAACGTATTTTGGATGAAGCAGGTTTGTTCCTTCATCTGGTAGAAGAAAAAAGCAAGGAAAAAAGCAAAACACCTAAAAAGTTTTCCGAATTACAGGATGTATTGGTTGGTAAAACGGTTCTGGTAGCGGATGATGATGTGCGTAATATCTTCTCCTTAACAAAAATGTTAGAGCAGCACCAGATGAAAGTGGTCGCAGCAACCGATGGTAAGGAAGCCCTCAAGCTATTAAATGAAAACCCAGAAATTGATGTTGTTTTAATGGATATGATGATGCCAGAACTAGATGGTTACGAAACTACGACAGCCATCAGGCAGGATATCAAATACCGGAACCTGCCTATTTTGGCCGTTACGGCAAAAGCCATGATGGGCGATCGCGAAAAGTGCATTGCCGCAGGTGCATCCGATTATATCAGCAAACCAGTAGATATGGATCAGCTGATATCGTTATTAAGGGTTTGGTTATACGAAAATCATCATAAATCATAAACCATTTTTTATTTTTATGCCTCAAAAATTAATTCTCATAATTGATGATGATAACCGAAACATTTTTGCTTTAAAAGCTGTTTTAAAGGCCAAAGGTTTCGATTGTTTATCTGCTATAAGTGCCCGGGAAGGGTTTTCTGTTATGGAGAAACATGACAATGTTGCCATCGTTTTAATGGATATGATGATGCCGGATATGGACGGCTATCAAGCTATTGCCGCGATGAAAAAATCAGCTAAAATGCAGAATATCCCTGTGTTAGCGGTAACTGCCCAAGCCATGGTTGGCGATAAGGAACGTTGCTTAAGCGCTGGAGCATCGGGTTATGTTTCAAAACCGATAAATGTTGACGAGTTATTAATGCAAATCGAAAATTTTACAAAATAACAGGTGATAGGTGATGCGATAGATAATGAACAGGTAGAAATCCTGTTAAATGATGTTTTGGAAAGCCATGGGTATGATTTTCTGGAATATTCTCATGCATCAATAAAAAGGAGAATTATACGTCTTTACGGACTGGATAATTTTGTGAGTTTCGCCGAATTTCGTTACACGGTTAAAACAGATAAGCAATATTTTAAGCGTTTTTTAGAGGAAATTACGGTTAATGTTACCGAAATGTTCCGCGATCCTTCTTTTTATAAATCTTTGCGGAACGATGTCCTTCCTGTGCTGGGTACCTATCCATTTATCCGCATTTGGGTGGCAGGCTGTTCTACCGGAGAAGAGGCTTATTCGCTTGCCATTGTTTTAAAAGAACTTAACCTGCTTAATAAATCGCTTATTTATGCTACTGATATTAATCCATCGGTTTTAGATAAGGCAAAAAAAGGAATGTTTCCCTTAAATTATTTAAAGCAGTATTCAGAAAATTACCTGCAATCGGGTGGCCTAAAAGATTTTTCTGCTTATTACACGGCGAACTACTCTTTGGCAAAATTTGATGAAAGCTTAAATAGTAAGATGATCTTTTCTACGCATAATTTGGTTTCCGATCATTCTTTTAATGAGTTTCAGCTAATTTTATGTAGAAACGTATTAATTTATTTTGATAAAGACTTGCAGCATAAAGTATTTAACCTTTTTGATGGTAGCATCGAGAAATTAGGATACCTTGCTTTAGGAAGTAAAGAAAGTTTGGAGTTTTGGCCAAAAGCCAAAGAATACAAAAGGGTTAAAATGGAAAAAATATGGCGGAAACTGTAGATTCTGCGCCTTGTGGAGCATTAATTATCGGCGGCTCTGCCGGTAGTTTAGATGTGTTGCTCGAAATTTTTCCAGCCCTAAGGAAAGATATTGGTTTTCCCATTGTATTGGTGGTTCACCGTAAGGCAAGCAACGAATCTCTTTTAACCGATTTGTTAAAATCGCGCACTATACTGGCGGTTGATGAAGCAGAAGAAAAAGAGTTTTTAAGCCCGGGCAAAGTTTTTATTGCGCCTGCAGATTATCATATGCTGATAGAGGAAGACCAAAGTATATCTTTAGATTATTCGGAAAAAGTAAATTATTCCCGACCATCAATTGATGTTACCTTTCAATCAGCAGCCGAGGTTTTTAGAGAAAAACTAGTCTGTATTCTACTTTCAGGGTCTAATGCAGATGGAGTAGAGGGGTTAAAAAGTGTAAACAATTTTGGAGGTAGAGTGGTTATACAGAATCCAAATACGGCCATAATGCCGTATATGCCGCAACAGGCAGTGTTGAATGTTGAGCCGCATGTGATATTGGATAGCCACGATATGGCTGATTATATAAATAAGTTAAATGGTTAATTGCTTTTCGGAGGTTAATATGATAGTTACAAAAAAAATATTTGTTTTTGATGATAATAGGGATATCCTTGATCTCTGTACATTTATTTTGGAAGATGCCGGGTATGAGATAAAAACATCTGAAAATGCCAATAACATAGAAGAACAGGTTGCCGCATATATGCCTGATTTAATATTTATGGATAATTGGTTGCCCGATCTGGGAGGGATACAGGCTACTAAGGCATTAAAAAACCATCCTGATTTAAAACATATTCCGGTAATTTATTTTTCGGCCAATAATGATATATCTTCATTAGCCGATGAAGCCGGTGCTGATAGTTACCTATCGAAACCATTTGATATTGCTGCACTCGAAGAAATTGTGAAAAAACATTTGAGCTAGCGCCGAAGGCTCATGAATTTTTAAGAGGCTGGTACGCTGGAAAACTTCGTATGTCTAGGATGAGCCCTGGTTAAACTTCCGAAGTTTTCTAGGGCTCGAAAGATCGTCATTTCGAGTGGAGTGCAATGAAGTCGAGACCCGAAGGCTCTGCGAAGCAAAATCTGTCTCAATAGATCTCTCTCCCGAAAGTCGGGACTCCGCTTCATCCGATAGCTATCGGATCGAGATGACGAATTTCTATTTGAAATCTGTTATTCCTTACCCCAAATTCTTGTATTCAGATCCAGCTCCTTAACAATATCATACATAAACTTTATGGTGGAGATATCTTCATTTACGGTTTCTGGGCTCAGCAATGATTTAAAAACGGGTGCTTCGAAATAGTTCCGGTTCAGTGGGAAAGCGATATACATCCTCGATTCGATAAAGGATAAACTGATGTTATATTTTGTTTGATGGTTGAGGTTTAATATCCGCTCCATCATGGCAGGTGTAAGGATGTATCTGGATTCGACCTGATCGGAGCCATAGGTCACAAAAGTCTTATCAAAGTCTAGATTCTCCAGTTGAATAACATCGTTACTACCAAAAGAAAACAGATTCTTTGAAAACCATGCACCAAAAGCTGCTCCGAAATCTTTTGGCCTAACAATGGTTACACCATTAAACTTTTTGTTAAAATCGGCAGCRAAGATAATTCCTCTAAAAATGTCATGCCACTCTGTTCGGGTTCCGTCTTTTGTTTGGGTTACTGTTTTATATTCGGCATGTACCTCAGCAAAGTAAAACCGGGTTTTATCAGCACATCCAGTTACCAGATCCTCTGTTTTATAACGATCAGGCTCATTGCTAAACAACTGTGTGTACATAAACTCCGATGCATCAATTCCTTGATAGGGACTAATCGATAAACTTTCATCTAAAAATTTAAGGGCAGCACCAATTACATTGGTTTTGTAGGCATTTTGGTAAGCTGTTAAAGAATCGTTGATTTTAAATAACAAAATACTGCCGTAAATAAGGGGTATTAAGCCGCCAATTACACCAGGAATAGGAAAACCTAAGAAAAAGCCTAAAACACAGAGCAGAATGCCCGCTGCAATAAAAATATAACCTTTGGTTTGGGTACCGGCAATTCTTTTGCGCTCTACCTCCATTGTAGCCAAAACTTGCTGTAAGGCTACATTATTTGCAATATCGAACGACATTAATTATTAAAGAGTTCTTTTGCGCTAATGTTTTTACGTTCCTCGGCTGCGGTTTCTAAAACGGCAATGGGCTGGAAATTTAACATTCCGGCAAATAAACTGCCCGGAAACATCATAATCGCATTATTGTAATCGGTTACCGAAGCATTATAGGTTCTTCTGGCAGCGGCAATCTGCTCTTCGCTTTCAGTCCAGGTAGTTTGCAGGTTAATAAAGTTGGTATTGGCTTTTAAATCAGGATAATTTTCGATGTTAACCATTAAACCTTTCACACTACTGCTCAATTGCGCATCTAAATCTGCTTTTTCTGCATTGCTAATGTTTGGTGAGCCTGCTTTAGCTCTTAGTTCAACTATTTTCGTCAAAGTCCCCTGCTCATAAGTAGTGTACTGTTTTACCACTTCAACAAGATTTGGAATAAGGTCGAACCGTTTTTTAAGCATTACATCAATGGCCGAGAAGGCATTGGTTACCTGGTTTTTCTTCCCGATAAGCGAGTTGTAAAAGAAAATCCCGATAAGGAATATAAATCCGATAATAACGAGGGCAATAATCATAATTTTAGTTTAAGGTTTAGAGAATAAAGATAAGAAAAGGTTACAAAATGTTATCGCTTTTCATTTTGTTCCCGTTCACGTCTTATCCGCCGCTCTAAGCGTTTCTGTTTCCTTTGCATATGATTGGCCCGCATGGCTTTAAACTTTGCAATATGCTCACGTACTTCATTCTGCTTTTCTTCCGTAATACCGATGCTATATTTTATGCCCGTAAAAAGGCTCTTCCAGATCATGTTAAAGAAAGATGTATTTGCCGGCCTGCTGTAATTTACGGTTACAGGTATCAGCTTTCCGTCTGCACCGGGGTTTTCTGATTTAATGATTAAAGCATTTGCTAAGAAAGAAAGAAAACCGCGGGTAACCAGGTGATCTTTTTCGGGATCGTTTTTCATCAGCGCTACAGAAAGGTCGTAGTAGGAGAACGCTACCGTTCCTTTTGCGCCTAAATCGTTCGCTTTAAAATTAAACTTCAATTTATCCACACTCCCACGGTTAATGCGGACCAAGCCTAAGGGTTTGGTAATCTGATTTAAAACCCGCGCATTAAAATTGTGTAAAACCCCATTGTAAGAAAAGGCACCATCTTTAGCGGTAAGATCAAATATAAAGTTTACATCAAGTTTTCCCTGCCCAAATAGGTAAGTGTTTAGGTTAACCTCCATAATAGGGTTTATGGCTTTAATTTTTTCGAGGTTGGTGGCGTTTTTTATAATGCCCGAGGTATGCTCGAAACTAATCTGCCCCTTTTGGTTACTCTCATTGTTGTAAACAGCGTAATTCACATTTATATCCTTCAGCTGGATTTTCTGGACCAGAATAGGCG
>NZ_JBFTQI010000347.1:0-6021 GCF_056398925.1 Pedobacter sp. 01T416_2 | reverse complement strand
ACTCGAATAAATTTCCTTGGGTAGATAAAATTAATATCCTGAACGAAAAAGGTAGTCCCGATAAGATTTTTTCTAGTGAAATGATTCTTGGGGCCTATAACCCTGATCTTTATAAGGAGGGGAATGGTCAACTGAAGATTTTTAGTGCTGGTTTAGCCGATAATAGTATTCTGGCACCAAAAGACGAACGTTTAACCGCACTGTTTAGTCCAGAACTTACCGCCGATTATAGGTTCTCTTTCCAGTTTTGGGATGCGCCGGCAAGTAAAACATACAAAACATTTTTAAAGTATGCTGATGTGGAAGACAAAACCAAACCCTTTAGAAATACGATCCCTTTGTTAAAATTGAGCGAGATGTATTATATCGCAGCAGAATGTGAACCGAACATGACTATCGCAAGCAGTTATTTAACCGCAGTCCGGTCAAATAGAGGTATTAATACCGTAGCTTTCCCGGTTACTGCTACTCCGACAGAAATATTGAAGGAGTATCAAAAGGAGTTTTTTGGTGAAGGCCAGTTATTCTACTATTATAAGCGGAATAAGGTAGCTACTATTCCTAATGGTAACAAGGTAAGTGATACTGATAGTCCCTTCTCAATGACCGCTGCCGAATATGTTGTGCCAATTCCAACCACTGAAATTTCAAACCGTTAATCAAAAAAATCATGAATAAACTTATTTATAAAATCGCTATATTACTAATGGCTGTTTCATTGGTCTCATGTGAGAAAGGGCTAATAAACTTTGATAATGAAAAAGTTGACGTTTATTTCTTTGATGCCGGAAGAACATATGCACCAAATGTCGATTCTTCTTATGTATCGTTTACTTATGTAACCAAACCCGACACCGTAAAAGACGTGGTGGTTGCAATTACAGGTCTAGCCGCAGACCATGAAAGGCAATATAAGGTTGTCGTTAATGAGTCGTCAACAGCTATCGCGGGAATCCATTATCAGGCATTACCTGAAAAGGTTGTCATCAAAAAGAACGCCATTAGAGATACCATCAAGGTAAAATTGATCCGTACGCCCGATATGAAAAGCAAGAGTTATGTTCTTGTTCTCGATCTGTTGCCGACGGAGAACTTTGGCATTAGCTGGAAAACCAGATTAGTTGGGGGGAAGCCAATCAGTACCATCAGATATAAAATTAGATTCGACGATGTGGTAAAACAACCTAAATACTGGCTTACCAATGCCTTTGGCACATGGACACGGACAAAAATGTTTTTCGTAAGTGATCTTCTAGGCATACCGGCTGACTATATGGAGACTGCCCGTAACACTGGGGAGCTTAATTCCTATGGCAAAGTAGTAAAACGTGAACTAGACCGGTTAGCCAGTATAGGTCAGACCGTTTTAGATGAAAATGGACTGCCAATGACTATGGGGCCAGGTTCTAACTAATTGTTTGTTTTCTAATAAATGAAGATTGTTATGATAAAACCATCATGGGCAAACGCTACAAAACGCAAATAATAAGCCCATGATAGCTTCATCACCGTTAAAAATAAACCGAGCTTTTGCGAGCTCATTAATGCCATCGAAAACAATGAGCAATAAATTAATAATTATATACTGATGAAAAAATATGTATACGCCTGCTTATTGGCGGCTTTTACTTTGTTGACCTATTCTTGTAAAAAGGATATAGGCAATTATGATTACCATGAAATTAATGAGGTTAAATTTAGCTCAGAATTAGATGGGAAAATTTCGGTCCTAACGCTTACACAATTAACCATTAATCCTAAGATTGAGTTTACCCAGGATGCTGCTGTTACTGATCCAAATCGTTATTCATACGAATGGGTATATGTAATAGACGCAACGGTAAAAACATTGGCCAAAACAAAAGACCTGGATGTGTTTATAAGTGAAAAGGCAGGTACTTATAGTGCCTATTATAAAATTACGGATAATGTTACAGGAGTGGTGTTTAGAAAGAGTTTTTCGCTAGAAATCAGGAATGTATACAATGAAGGCTGGTTGTTAATGACCGATGTGAATGGTAAGGCAAGGGTAGATATGCTTGCCAGACAGCGAGGTGGAGAATTCATCGTAGTAACTGATTTATTGACAAAAGCAAACACTGGCCTTGAATTAAAGGGCAAGCCAAAAGTCGTTTACAGTTACAACTGTGGGGCGCTCCTTGGCGTTGGGATTAATTTGCCTTATGCCATCTACTTTGGAACTGATCAGAGCGTAGACCGGGTAAACCCCGAAACTTTTGCTTGGCAGCCTAACTATAATGTAAAGTATGAAGTGTTGACGCCTTTGCCATCAAATTTCAGTATTGACTTGATAAAACGTGTAAATGGACCATCCATTAACGGCTGTTACATGATTTCATCAACCGGCGATGTTTATTATACTTCTCAGGCACCAGCTAATAAATACAGTCAAACACTTAATTTTGACGCTACTGACGGGCCATACAAAGTAGCCCCTTTTATTGGCGGAAACGAAAATTTTGTAACACCAGCGATTTCTCAGTACAACTACTTTTATGATGTTCAACATAAAAGGTTTAGAAGACATTTAAGTGTAAACGATTCCAAACTGTTGGCCGTTCCCGAGCCTAATGGAAGTGTAAGCCAGCCGCTTTTATTCTCTTATGCCAATACAGGAAAAGATTTAATATACATGACCTTGGCAAAAAACAACCAGGTAAATGTGATATTAAAAGATCCCCTTACCGCTAAATATTACCTGGCCCGTTTTGAGGCACATACCGCCAAGCAACTTTACTATCAGGAAATTGTAGGCAAAGATTTCGATAAGGCAGAAAACTTCGCTGTCAGCAATCAAACAGGCTACCTTTTTTACAGTGTTGGCGGAAAACTGTATCTGTATGATACTTCTCCGGCAACACCTTTATGTACTGAAGTGTATGATTATGGTGCTGCAAAAATCAGCGTTCTGAAATTTCAGATTTATCATTTGACCGGTGCCAATTATCCGATCACCGAAACAGACAAACTGGTGGTGTGTAGCTATGATCCGGCACTTCCCGAGGGTGTTAACGGAAAATTGGAGAAGTTTTCTATCCAAAATGGTGGCGCCGGGTTAACAAAAGAACCAAACTATACATTTACCGGTTTCGGCAAGGTACAAAGCTTGCATTACAGAGAAAGATAAACAGCAAAAGCAGATGAAAAAATTGATTTTATATGCCGCATTAATTTGCGGACTGGGAAGTTCATTGCCCATTTTGGCCGATGAAGGGGTAAAAACAGTGGTGAAGGGGGAGATGTCGGGACTGAGGGGAGGCGCGAGCCTTTTTATCGAAGATTTTGGCATGATCCAAAAAGGAAGAGCAAATTATACTAACGGTCGTTTCAGCATGGAAACGACCCTTACAAAACCCGAATTCTGTATTTTAACCACAACCGATCCAATTGTACAGGGTTTTAATGCCTTCTTGAAACCTGGAGATGACATCTTGATTTCGGTAAAGGATAAAAATGTGGTATTCTCTGGAAAAGGAAGCAGCTTAAACCAGTTTCTCTTTGAGCTTACCCGAAAGTATGATTACAAGAATAAACAGTACAGCGCTACAGAAGTTTATACCAACCGGGTAAATGCCATAAAAACCTCAAATAACGAAGAGGTAAAACTAAACAAAGCTGTTTTATTGGGCTATGCACAAGGCGAATACCTCGATAAAGTCTGCGCGCCTTATATGGAAGCAAAGGTTTCGGGAGAAACAGACCTCATTAACAAAATCAACTTCGTTGATCTGGACATCAGCTTATTACCAGAAATTGTGACTTACTACAATTGGTTTAAAACAATTAATGAGATCATGTATGCTAAAATGGAAACAGGCAAACTACAGGTGCGTAATTCAAATACCTGGATTGCCGATTTTGCAAATACCATTAGTAATCAAAAATTAAAAGAAACTTATATTGTTAAGTTGTTGGAATATGCCTTTTTAGAAGATGATATTTTTAAAATAAAGGACTTGGCTAAGGAATCGATGGGGCTGGTTAAAGATCCCTCCAATCTTGGAAAAATCAATGCAATTACCAGCAAAGCTGCAACCGTAACGCGCTATAATGACGCCTTACCTGGGACCGATTTTAGCGCCTATACCTTCCAAAAACCAGATGGTTCGGTAGCTAAAATCTCTGATTATAAAGGCAAATATATTTTAATCGATATCTGGAGCACCTGGTGMCATCCCTGCGTAGCAGAAATGCCCTTTCTTAAAAAATTAGAACATGAAATGGTAGGAAAGGATATTGCCTTCATCTCGTTAAATGGAGATATTAAAGAAGCCTACTGGCAAGATTTTATCAAAAAAAGAAACTTAACCGGAAATCAATTATGGATGAACGGTGGTCTTGCCGCAAATCCTTTCTTTAATAAAATTGGCAGAACCGGCATTCCCCGTTTTGTCATCATTGATAAAGAGGGTAGGATGCTAAATGCCAAATGCTGTCAACGCCCATCTAACCCTGTTCTGAAGGTTTATCTGAATGAATTACTAAGCAAAAATAACTGATGAAAAAATTATTAATAATTGCCGCCCTGCTTTTAGCAAAGGTTTCGTTTGCGCAGATGAGCGAAATCCGTGGCGTGATGAAAAATGGCACCCAAAAGGATATCTATCTTTATAGTATTGTAGATGGGAAGCCCGAATTATTAGTCGGCACTCAACTGGGCGAAGATGGTTCATTCGGGTTTCTGTTTACGCCCACCAATGAGGGCTTTTATACCGTAGGTTATTCAAAAATGGAAAAAGGGTCTCTTTTTCCGATATATGTGAAAAAAGGCGATAAGGCTGAGATYGCAATTGATAAAAGAAGAATGATGTTTGTAGGGAAACAAACGCCTGAAAACACCATTCTTTCATCATGGAATACCTTAACACAGGAGCTAAAGGTAAAATCTGTTTATTTTATGGAGCCGCCATTAAGTACCTATCAGGATTTTTTTCCTGAATTAACCAAAGTTGCCGCCCAGGCCGATGAATTTAGAAAGACGATTAAAACCAAGAATGAAGTTTTTAACCGCTTGATGACCGCAGTGACCTATTTCGATTTAGATTATTATGCCATGCACTTTGTCCGTACTCCACGTAAAACAGGATTTCAAGCAAAGAAAGAAGATTATGTACCTTATTATAACTCGATCCTAGCGGAAAATAAATTCAAAAATGACGATGTCTTATCGTATTTGTTTGGTGAGCTATTAATAAATGAATATGCTGATTGGGCAGGCGGCAGGAATACGAATATCGACAATAGATTAAAATTCTTTACTACCGATAGGCAAAAAGGGGTATATATCTTGTTTAAGCAGACCCCTTTCATACAATCCTACCCGCAGTATGAAGGTCTGGTTAAAAGCTTTGGCCAATATTTTCAGTCGCCAAGCCTAAAATCTAGAGTTGATGCATTGGGGGCTAAATTGTACATCACTACCGCAGGAGGTAAAGCCGTTGATTTTACTTTCGAGGATCAGAGCGGTAAAATGGTTTCATTGAGTGATTTTAAAGGCAAAGTGGTTGTGTTAGACATCTGGGCAACCTGGTGTGCGCCTTGTAAAGCAGAGATTCCTTTCTTAAAGAAACTGGATGCAGAACTACATGGTAAAGATGTAGTTTTTGTGAGCATTTCTACCGATGAGCAGAAAGACAAAGAAAAATGGCTGAAAATGGTTAGCGATATGAAGCTTTCAGGGGTGCAGTTATATGCAGGCGGTTTTGTTAATAAAGTTACCGATTTCTATAAGATTACAACCATTCCGCGCTTTATCGTGATTGATCGGGAAGGAAAATTAATCAATCCTAATTCACCCCGCCCTTCTGAGCCAAAACTAAAAGCATTGCTTGAAACCGAATTGGCAAAAGCTAAATAAAGCTATGAAAAAATTGATGCTTGCCCTAAGTGGCTTAATGTTGAGCCTTTGCTGTTCAGCACAAATGACCCAGATCTGGGGGACAGTGAAATCAGAAGGTTTTAACGATAAAGATATTACCCTTTACGAAATCAATGATGGGG
>NZ_JBFTQI010000346.1:0-6026 GCF_056398925.1 Pedobacter sp. 01T416_2 | reverse complement strand
CGATAAAACAGATAACGTTAAAAATGAATTAACGGGTGAATATGGTCCGGTTCCTGCAACCCAACGCGATTATAAAGCTGCCGGCTTGGGATCTATTGTTGTTGGTGACGAAAACTATGGCGAAGGTTCATCACGTGAACATGCCGCTATGGAACCTCGACACTTAGGTGTTCGTGCTGTATTGGTAAAATCTTTTGCCCGTATCCACGAAACCAACCTGAAGAAACAAGGTATGTTAGGTTTAACCTTTGCAGATAAAGATGATTATGATAAAATCTTAGAGGATGATACCATCGATATCGTAGGCTTAACAGAATTCGCTCCAGATAAACCATTAACATTAGTATTACATCACGCTGATGGCACCCAGGAGCAATTCCCTGTTAACCACAGTTATAACGATCAACAAATCGAATGGTTTAAAGCTGGTGGTGCGCTAAATATTATTCGGGCTGAAGCAGCGGCTAAGGCAGCGCTTTTGTAAATTGAAGTCCGAAGTCCAGGGTCGGAAGTTCGAGATTTGGATGACATCATATCAATCCCGTTTTGTTAAATCAGAACGGGATTTTTTGTTCTTTTACCAGATACCGCTTAAAATGATATCTGTTTCTCTAATTTGTCACATTGAGCTTGTCGAAATGCCTTAAAATCGTTTTAAAAAGTTCTCGACAGGCTATTAATGACAAATTCTAAAAATCGGCCGTCTTTCCCGCAAAGGCGGGAATCTTAAAGCAACCGACAAGCCCCTACCAAGGCATTATGATTATCTTCGATGAGCACTTCGTGGTTCCCAATCGAGTTGGGAATGACGAAACCCCGTATCCTGTCACCGTCACTCCATTGTTTTTCTAAAAGTGATTTCTCAGTATGACAAATCTATCATTTAGGATTTAACCTCTTTCTTTTTTCGGAAAGCTTTGCAGTAGTTCTTGGGTTGGGGTTAGTCCCGCTAATGCTGCTGCAGGTTGAAGGAACCAGCATTCGCGTATATCGGGTTTAGATGGCAGAGACAGAGGTGCTTTTCACACAAAGATTCCCTGGATGCCATGAGGGAGATTTTGCCTTCCTTGCAGGAAATGAGCTTTCTAGCCCCAGGCGCAGCGGCATCCCTGAAGCGCAGCGTAAGGATATAGCGAAGCATGGGAACGAACCTTAATAACCTGAGTTCGATTATTAAATCTCACTTTGTGACGTTTTAATCAAGTTTTCTGTTAAGTCGGTCGTCACCCTGAATTTATTTCAGGGTCTTTCCTGCCAAAAAAGATGCTGAAACAAGTTCAGCATGACGATAAGATTAGGAATAAACCTTGTCTGATAGTATTTTTACAATTTAATAATCGAACTCAGGTTAATAGCTGTTACTGACCCTGCGCTTCAAAAAAAGACTTGTATAATTAGATTGCTTCACACCATCACAAAAGCCTCTGCTTCATTCGCAATGACGAGCTTTGTATTATTCAAACTCATAGCCGCAATCGTAGCAATGATGACATTTATTGGCCTTGATGGGTGTAGTTAGGGTTAAAAAGGCAAGTATAGTTGCCCAAATACTGTATTTTTTATTGGTAGCCATTCCATAACCCACATTGGTAGATCCACATTTCTCGCAAACTGTTCTATTTTCCGCTGGTTCTTCTTCACCAACAATTTCATCTGATGATTCAAAAGCCAAACTATTGTCTTCAGCTAGTAAAGCATTAATGGCCTCTACATCTCTTTCAAAAACAATGAGTTTTACACCGCCAATGGCCTGATTGTAATTTAAGGTTGCAACATTTTCATCCGCAAGGAAACAGGCAAATCCACTATCTTCCAATTTAGCTTTAATAATATTGGCCTCCATCGGATTGTAATAGGTGCTGTAAACTACTGTTCTATCATTCATAATCCAAACATAAGAATTTGTTTGACTTAAATAGTCCTCGTTTGCAACTAGGATTAGCGAGATCTGCATTTATAATGCACAAGTGTAAAATGATGGCGATCAAATCGCCTTTCTCCTTCATCCTCGTTACAAACGAGGACGATGTATAGGCCTATTTCTTCAAAAACTCCTGCCACCAATAGCCCGAATCTTTAATGCTACGTTCTTGCGTTTTAAAGTCGTTATAGATCAGCCCAAACCTTGCCGTAAAGCCCTCGGCCCATTCAAAATTATCCATTAATGTCCAGGCCATATAACCGCTTACATTTATGCCTTCCTTTTTGAGCTTTAGCAGTGCATTTAAATAAAGTTTAAAATATTCGATCCGCTCAGGGTCTTCTACCCTACCGTTGATCAATTTGTCATGATAAGCGGCACCATTTTCCGTGATTATGATATTTTTGACATTTGGGTAAGCGGCAAACTGTTTCACAATATTATAGAAACTATCAGCATTTACCTCCCATCCCATTGCGGTATGGGGCTTTTTTCTGCTCTTGGCTTTTACCTCCCAGGCCTGAATAACCGGAATAAAGGCATTATACTTAACCACCAAAGGGAAATAATTTTGAAGACCAATAAAGTCAAAATCAAATTTCATCCGTTCGTGAAGCCGCCAGGTACCATATTCGATCTGAAATTTCTCTAACACATCCCAATTGGCAGTGGGAAAACCCATGCCTTGTGTAGGTTCTACAAAAAGACGGTTCATTAGGCAATCAACACGTTTTGCAGCAAGGATATCACCATCACTATGGGTACTTGGAATTACTTCCGAGCAAGAAAAAGTAGTCCCGATATTAGCCTTGCTAATTTCTGCACGTAAAATCTTGCCACCATCTGCCTGGGCCAGTGCGGTATGTAATACCGCTGAAAAGAAATTTCCTAATCCAGTTTTCCCTGGGGCATGAACGCCTAACATATACCCCAAAGAAGTATAACCGAAAGGCTCATTCAACACAATCCAGTTTTTCACTTTATCGCCATATTCTAGCGCACAGATACTCACAAAAGCATTAAAAGCAGCGTTGATGCTAAAGCTTGTCCAGCCTCCCTCATCTTCTAAAGCCTGTGGTAAATCCCAGTGATAAAGCGTTATGTAGGGTGTTATTCCATGGGTTAAACATTCATCAATAAGATTGTGATAAAAACGGATGCCTTCCTGGTTAATCTCTCCCCTACCTGCAGGTAAAATGCGCGACCAGGCAATAGAAAACCTAAACACTTTAAAGCCCAGCAGTTTAACCAAAGCTACATCTTCAGCATACCGGTGATAAAAATCGCAAGCAGGATCTAATTTGTGATTCTTTTTTATTTTTCCATTTTTCGCAGTAAAGGTATCCCAAATGGAAGGGCCTTTACCGTACTGGGTGGCTGTACCTTCTATTTGGGCCGCAGCAGTAGCCACACCCCATAAAAAATCCGAGCCAAAATCGCTTGCATTAATCATTCGTTATCAATTAATTGCCATAAGTTGCGAGTTTAATATTAATAAATCGTTAACAATTGAAATGATTCGAAATGAAAACATTTTTTAATATTTTTACGCTATGCGCTACTCCTCATTAATTTCTTTTTTATTGGTATTATTAAGCCTCTCTGCCTTTGGAAAATTTACCCCTCCTGTTAATGATGAACTGATAAACGCCATAAATATTACTAATACAAGTGCATATTGCAGTGGCGATGCCGAATTTAATAATTTAGAAGCTACTCCGAGCAATTATAATAAAGGTTTAAACTGGCCAGCTGTTGGAAAAGATGTTTGGTTTAAGTTTACGGCATCTAAATTTGATGTAAACATTTCTGTTAGTGGAAAAATTAACACCAATAGTACAAACACTTTAATTGATCCGTTGGTTGCCTTATATTCATTTGATGCAGCAACTGGTTCTATAAGCGAGTTACCCGGCACGCTGGCCACATCAAACAATGTTAATTCTTTATACAAAGGCGCTTTAACGGTAGGACAGATTTACTATGTTAGGGTTAGCGCAGCAAATAACGTTACCGGTACCTTTAAACTTTGCATAGATAATTATTTCCCACCAATACGGCCAGGACAAGACTGCGGGACATTTTCAGTGCTGTGCACAAAAGAAACATTTACCCAGTTAAATGTAACTGGCTCGGGAGCAAATAATCACGAATCGGCCGGAACCTGCCTAGGTACAGAATCTAACTCTGCCTGGTATATGTTTAAGGCCTCTGCACCCGGCGACTTTACTTTTGTAATCACACCTACTGTAACCACAAACGACATTGACTGGATTTTTTATGATTTAGGCGTGAACGGGGATTGTAGTATGGTGAATGCTTCAAATGCAATCAGATGCGCATCAGGAAGTGGTGTAACCTGTAGCCCCACATATTATAAAACTGGCCTGAGTATGACGGAAACTGATTTGACAGAGTCGGCGGGTTGTCCACCTGGTCAAAATGGCTTTGTAAAATACGTAGACCTGCAACAGGATCATGTTTACGCATTACTTATAGATAATTATTCAGGAGGAAATAATGGCTTTACGCTAGAATTCGGTGGTACGGCTGATTTTGCAGGTCCAACAGCCGAAATTGATGTTAAGAAACTAAATCCATGTACCGATAGCCAAGCGTATATTTTCGAAAGCAGAGCACAGAATTTCGCTGCTTTAAAATGGTCTTTTGGTGAAGGTGCAAGCTTGGTTTCGGCCACAACAGCCGGGCCGTTTACCGTAACATACAACACGCCTGGAGAGAAAGTTGTGGTTTTAGAAGCAAAAGGCACAAACGGGTGCAATGTTGTAACTACACAAACTTTTATTGTAGCAAACACACCTGAAAAACCTGCTATAATGGCTTCAAATGTTAATTTATGTCAGGGAGATGTATTAAAATTATCAACTCCTTTTTTAAACTTAGCAAACTACCACTGGTCAGGGCCAAACGGTTTTATTTCAACAAAACAAAACCCCGAAATCCAGGTAAGCGGAGCAGAAATAGTTGGCACATATAAGCTTTATGTTCAGGTTGGAGACTGTGTTAGTGAGGTAAATTCCGTCGATATTCTATCGGTTGATTTGAAACCTGAAGCAATGTTTTCGATTGAGGTTAATAATAAATGCGAAGCAAACCAGTCCTTTTCGTTTATCAATACTTCTAAAAATTACACGAAGCTCACCTGGGATTTTGGTCCAGGCGTAAAAAGCCAGGTTGCAATTAATAACGACAGTAAAATATTAACCTTCACTGAGACAGGGCTTAAAACAATCAGGCTGACAGTTGAAACCAATAATGGTTGTGTTTCTACTTTTACAAAAGATATTTTGGTAGAATTGAAGCCAGAAAAACCAGAAATTAGTATCAATCAGGCATTGTTTTGTTTAAAAGACATCATAAAATTAGCTGTACCCGCACAAGAAGGTATTACTTATGCATGGAGCGGGCCAAACAATTATAACGCGACCACAAATGCCATTGAAATTCCGGTAACAAACCTTAATCTGGCAGGACAGTATCAGGTTGTGTTAACATCAGGCTCTTGTAGCTCCGAACCAGCAATTATCGTTATTCCGGCCATTGCCAGAATTCCTGTAGCTAAATTTTATACCGAACCTACCTTCGACGTTAAGTTTTCTGCTCCGGCCCCCATTACATTTACGAATACGTCGCTTTATGGAGATTTTTACGAATGGGATTTTGGCGATGGAATTACTTCTTCAGACCAAAACCCCACCCATATTTATCAAACCGATGGATTATTCAGAATTACTTTAACTGCATTTTCTAAAAACGGCTGCGCAAATTCAATCACCCAAGGCGATCTGATCATCAAAAAAAATGCATCTACATTTGTTCCAAATGCATTCTCGCCAAACGGCGATGGAATCAATGATGAATTGGTTGTTGGTGTAACAAACCTTGGGAAATATAGCATCCACATTTATAACCGACTGGGTACCCAGGTTTTCTTTACCAATAACATATTTGAAAACTGGGACGGTACTTTTAAAGGCAACGAACTCCCTGTTGGCGTATATTATTACGTTATATTGGGCACTAACTTATCAAATAAAAATGTCAAATATTCAGGTTCAATAACCCTTCTCAGATAGTTTAGTAA
>NZ_JBFTQI010000345.1:0-6031 GCF_056398925.1 Pedobacter sp. 01T416_2 | reverse complement strand
CCCTGAATGGTGCGCGTACCTTAATATCGAAATGTGCAGAAGGCTGATGTACTACACCATTGCTGGCCGTAACATCACTTTTATCGCGAAGGAGTGAAAAACCAGGTTCGTAAACACCATTAAAGGTATCATCGTTCATCAATACGGTTTCGCCAGAAAGTTTTGAGGTTAAAACCTCCAAAGGTGCTAAAGTATTGTGCGCACTCGCGGTAATGATATCGGCTAAATATTTGGCATCATATAAAATGTGATAGTTTAAAAAAAGCTGTAAACCATCTGTTGGCTGTGTTACATTTCCCGTAGCCGAATATTTGGCTTTTAAAGCCGCGTAACTGTTAATGCCTGCGGCTGCGAGGGTGGCATTACTTTCGGGAATTACCGTTAAAAATTTCTGCTTTTCGTCTGGATTATTGGCTGGAAGGATGTTCAGTTTATCATACAGACCACTTTCCCTGAGCGCTTCGGTAAAAATCGAATAATCAGGATTTGCAGCAACGGTTTGCGCAACGGTTAAAGTAGCCGGAGTTAATACATGATCAATACTGTGGATCAAACCATTCCCTACTGAAATATTAGGCTGGATTACACTTGCCTGCCTGTTGATACGGATTTTCGTCACCCCTGAAATCAGCTCGGAAGAAGTGGTTAAATATTGGCCGTACATCGTTAAATCGAACAGCTTACCATCGGTAAACCTCGATGTGGGTATGGAATCTTCCAACAGGTGCAAACGGATAAAACTCTTCCAGTCCGCAGCGGAAATATCGGCTACCGCACTTTTCCCTTTAGTTTGCAAATAGGCTTTAATGGCATCGTTAGTCGGTGCAAAAAGTGTGTAAGATCCATAAGCATTCAAAAAAGAAGCCGTTTCGGAGATTTCGAGGATCTTTGACAATTCTGAAAACTGCTCAGGGTGATTTGTTAAATACTGGGTCATATTTACCACATTTGATGTTCCCTGTACTACCGAGTCTTTACGGCAAGCCCAAAGACACATAAATAAACTGCATAATCCCAGCAGCACTATTTTAACATTCTGTTTCATAGCTTTATTTTTTGGTTAGCAATTATTGATAAAATGGATTTTGAACAAGCGCCTTGTTTGTTTGCAACTCATACGAATAGATCGGGAAATAATGACTTCTATGATCGCGGTATTTATTGATTACCGTTTGTTGTTTACTTGGTTGTGCACTGGCCGAAACAATGTCGATCAGTAGTTTTTCGTTTGCATAGTTACCTCTTTTGGCATTGCGCAGAATATCGTACCACCGTTTGCCTTCGAAAGCAAATTCGCGTGCCCGTTCTTCAAATACGTATTGCGAAACATTAGCTGTTAATGCAGGATCGGGTATTTCGATAAATTTATCAGCTACAAAAGTTTGTGCGTTGCGGGCTGCCCTGATTTGACCAACCAATTCAATGGCCTGGGTTCCATTGGCACTGTTGCCAGGTACCAGCCAGGTTAAGGCTTCAGCTTTCATTAATAACACGTCCGAATAACGATAGGCAAACCAGTGGGTGAAGGAAGTAGCTGCCGTTCTAAAATTGGTGAATTTGCAGATGGCAGAATTAGCTTCGAACATCGAGGTACCATTTCCGCGGATATCTTTATTACTCAGGTTAGCCAGATCTGTCCCGAACAATCCACCTTCTGCAATCCAATCTGCTGCCCTAAACTCTCTTCCGGTTATGCCGAACATGGGTGCAAAGGGATTGAGCTTTTGGTTATCAAACTGAAACTCAAAAATCCCTTCTACCGAATTCCCGTTAAGGTATACCGTATTGTAAAAATCGGTCTGCTGCGTGCCATTTGGCAATAATCTGTATTTACCCGATTCGATTACCTTATTGCAGGCATCGATACTTTTTTGGTATTCCTCATTCCATAAATAAGCATCGGCCAATGCGGTGTAAGCAGAGAATTTAGTCATTCTGCCCCGATCTTCGGCCATACTGCCATAGGTTACCTGTCCGTTTTCGCTGCCAAACAATAAATCTTTAATCACCTGCAGGTACACTTCCTGCTGGGTATTTTTGGCAATAGCACCAATCTGCGAATCGTTATAAGTGGGTTCGAGTTTAAGTGGTACTTCGCCAAACGAACGGAGCAGATAGAAATACATTAATCCGCGTAAAGCATGGGCTTCGGCTAAATAACCGTTCAAAGCCGTTTGCGTTAAAGTTTTATCCCTATTGATTACCTCAGGTGCAAATTTGATTACCGTATTGCAATAATTGATGGTTTTGTAAATGGCCTCCCAGTTTACCAGCGTATTGGTGGAGGCGATCTGTGTGCGCATAATATCATATTCATCCCTCAGCAATCCACTCAGTTTCGATTCGTCATCATCGGAAGAGATTTCTAAACCAGGCACCACCATATCGGCGCGGAGCTCGCCCCAGATAAAAAGGTATTTGGCCAAGGGTATATTGCTTCCGCCTAAAAGCGAGGCATAACAGCCCATCACCGCAGCATCAAGCTGTTCTTTGGTTTGCCAGTATTCATCGCGGATTAAACCGTCCTGAGGTTTTAAATCCAACCATTTCTTGCACGATGTTCCAAAAACACTAAGCAGTGTAATGAAAACCAGTAGCGTATATTTAATTTTTCTGTTCATGGTTAATCATTTAGAGTCCAAGGGTTAGGCCCATCGTAAAGGTTTTAGAGGGTGGTGTAAGCGAACCATCAGCTGCATAAGAAAAAGGATTACTGCTCCCTACAGAGGTTACATCAGGATCTTGTCCGGTATATTTCGTCCAGGTATATAAAYTTTGTCCGGTTACATAAATGCTGGCACTTTTTACACCGACCCTTTTCAGCATATTCTGGGTAAAGTTGTAACGTACGGTAACCGAGCTTAAACGGATAAAGGAAGCATCTTCTACATAACGGTCGGAGCCTAACCAGTTGTAACCTACACCGTATAAAGCGCGTGGCATATCAGTCACATCACCAGGGTTTCTCCAGCGCCTTAAAACCGCAGTACTCTGGTTGTTAACCCCATACATATTGGTGGTGGTAATTTTAGCGGTGTTTACGATATCGTAACCATAGCGGTAGCTAAAAAATGCCTGTACTTTCAGGTTGCCATTAAAGATTACGCTTGGCCCAAAACCACCGGTAAATTTTGGCACCGAATTGCCGAGATAAACCATATCTTTTTCATCAATGTTTCCGTCGTGGTTAATGTCTTCATACATCGCATCACCCGGTTGGAATACATAATCAACCGTTGGGTAATTGTAACGCATGTAAATGGTCTGGCCGTTTGGCCCAACAATTTCTTTCCCGTTCTGATCTCTGGCAATGGTCGCATCAGCATCTTTATACACCCCTTTGTACTTAAAGCCATAATACGAGCCAAATGGGTTACCGATAATCAGGAAAGATTTATAAGATCCTTGCGCCGGAAGCCCTACAGAGCTTTCTCTTGGATAGAACTCTGAAATGGATTGGATGGAATTGATGTTCCTCGAAATATTGAAATCAAAGTTTACAATCCATTTTTTGGTTTTAACAGGCGTAGTATTGATACCGATTTCCCAACCATTGTTGTTCATGGTACCAATATTCATATCAATGGCATTGTAACCAGTGGTAGCGGCGATCCTCAGGTCATTGTAAAACATATTTTTAGTGGTGTTCTGATAAATCTCCGCGTCGATTTTAACACGACTATCGAGCAGCCATAAATTGAAACCCAGATTCTTACCTACTACGGTTTCCCATTTTAACCTGGAAAGCTCGATGTTAGAAGGATAAACTGCTGCACGACCGGCATATGACCATGAAAACGGCGTATAATTGTTAAAATAAGCATAGTTACTGCCTGGTGCTTTTCCACTTGCGCCATAACTTAAGCGTAAACTTAAATCGTCAATGAACTTGAGGTTTTTCATAAATGGTTCGCCCGAAATTCTCCATCGGGTAGAAATCCCCGGAAAAAGACCAAAACGGTTATCTGGCGAGAACTTGGAATTACCATCTACCCTGCCATTCATGTTGATGATGTAGCGGTCTAAAAATTCATATTGTGCCTGCAACAACACCCCAACGCTTCTGGATTGCGCCTGACTGGAGTTTAAGCCCAAACCAGATCCATTGGTAATGGATGGATTAGATGGGTCTTGAAATTCAGAAGAGGCTGTATTTGCTGTGGCAACTGTATAAGAGGCCGATTTAGTATCGTTGGTTTGAAAAGAAAGCAAACCCTGAAGATTATGCTTTTCGCTTAAATGCGGACGGTAAATCAGGTTAATTTTCGACTGAATGTTGTATGAATCGCCATCAGCATCAGAAGCCCGGTTTACGGTTGGTTCGGTACTTGGTTGCCCGGTGGCAATTTGAGGTAAAAAGGTTTTCGATTTGGTATTGTTGATATCGAACTGAACATCTACCGTCGAAAATAAAACCGGAGAAATATCATATTGAAGATTAAATTTTGGTGTAATACGCTCGCCTATTAAATGGCTTGCACCTTCATTTGCCATGGCCAAAGGATTGTAGGTTGCACTATAACGGCCCTGGATATTGGAAATCGGTGAGAAATAAGCTGAAGTTTTATTTCCATATTCATCATACTCATAATCAGACATATTCGGCATTTTATTAATCGCCGTGCTACGCAAGGATTTATCGTAGTTGAGGTTGTTATCCACATGTGTATAGGTTACATCTGTCCTGAACCTCAGTTTGCTCGATACGATATAATCCAAATTAATCTTAGCCGTAATCCTAGATAAATCGGTTCCCAAAGTAGTTCCGGTTTGACCTAAATAACCAACCGATGCATAATAACGTGCTTTTTCACCACCCCCACTCATCGAAACGTTGTGATCTTGTGTATAACCATTGCGGGTAATCAGTTTTACCCAATCGGTGTTGTTGCTATAGTTGTAGTAATAATAGGCATCAGACGGGTCGTATTGGAAAGCTTTATTCTGTCCGTTGTTGCCTAAAAAGTCGAGTGGCAAACCTGTGGCATTCATTACCGCTTCTGGAATGAGCATAGAGTATTGATCGCCTGTTAAAAAAGGAATGGGATTAGGCTGCTGCGCCATCGAACCCTTAAAATTGTACGATACCACAGGTCTTCCCCTTTCACCACGTTTGGTATTGATCAGGAGTACGCCGTTGGCTGCCCTCGATCCCCAAACTGCTGTAGAGGCTGCATCTTTTAAAACGGTRATATCTTTAATGTCGGATGGTGCAATATTTAAAAGCTGCGCATAACCCTGCTCATCGGCTGTTCCGAAATTAAAATCAGAAGGAATTTCTGTTTCATAAGGCATGCCATCAAGTACAATGAGCGGCTCGGCAGAACCGTTGATGGATGAAGTACCACGGATCCTGATCGACATTCCTGCTCCCGGATCTCCTGAAGTGGTCCCAAAATCTACTCCTGATAAACGTCCGGCCAAAGCCTGATCGATGGAGGTTACCGCCAGTTCTTCCAAAGCTTTCCCGCTAACAGTTGCTGATGCAATAGTAGAGTTACGTTCGGCTATGTTTAAGCCTGTTCCGTTATTCACCATTTTTTTGGCGGTTAACACCACTTCCTGCAAACTGTTCGAACTAGGCTCCAATATTACATTTATGGTTGTGCGGTTACCAATTACACCTGCATTATGGCTGTTATAGCCAATAAATGATACCACCAACTGGTTTTTGGTGTTGGTTACCCTTAGGGCGAAATTCCCATTGATATCGGTACTTACCCCAGTAATGGTTCTTTTATTCTGATCTACCTCAATAACCGAGGCACCTATAATTTCGAGTTTGTCTTTTTTGTCGGTTACTTTTCCACGCACGGTAACGGGCTGCTGTGCACGGAGGGTTCCTGAATATCCCATGATTGTTAAAATCATAACAGATAGACAGAAAATTCTATATAGAAATATTTTCATCTTATATAATCTAGTTTTATCTGTAAGTGTTACTTATTGTAATTGAGATAATTGGAAATGGAATGGATAAGGGTACGGTTAGAGAGCTGGTTACTCGAACTGAAATTTACCTGTGTGGTGC
>NZ_JBFTQI010000344.1:0-6051 GCF_056398925.1 Pedobacter sp. 01T416_2 | reverse complement strand
ATGCAACAGTTATTGCTTCGGCTAAATATGGTAAAGGAACAGTAATTGCCATTGCCGATCCATGGTTATATGACGAATATGTTAACGGACGTTTACCAAAAGAAATGGGTTTCGAAAATGATAAAGCAGCTGCTGATGTAGTGGCATGGTTAAAAAAACTGTCGAAAAAATAACGCTATTAAAGTTTATCTAGTTTAAAATAACCCAAATGAATTTCATCTTCAGGTAAATCGCCTGAAGATGTTTTTATTTCGATATGGTATTTTTGCTTCGATTCTTCGCTTAAAATATCTTCAATTTTATAAATATCGTCTACATCAATGCCATACTTTTCATCGATGTGGGCATTGGCGCCTTTTATCGAATTGGTTTTAAAGAATACCGTTTTCTTTGCTTCTTGTATAGCCTTCGCCCTTTCATCATGTACAGATAAAACAATATAATGTTGTTCGTATAGTTGGTTCGATTGGTAGCCACCAAGGTTAATGAAAAATAGTTTATTAGCAGAAAGAGTAGTATGGTTCTCTCTTAATTTGATGTTGATTTCGTAATTATCAACCTTATTCACTTCCCTCCAGCCATCTATATGTATACTGGTTCCTGCTTCGGGYCAAAAAGCTTTAATTTCGGGAACAAGCGCTTTAAGCGAATGGGCAATGCCAAAGAAATAATCGTGCTGTTCTACATTTCTTTTCGGTGCTTTCGATCCCAATAAAAGCATGTATAGTTTAGGTTGCTGTTCGTCCATATTTTAATTGATTGCCTTTTCTTTTAACAGCTACAATTATAATTGGTTTGTGATTTTCTATCTTCTTTTAACCGCAGAGAACACAAAGAGAGGACGCAGAGAACACAAAGCTAGAGATCATGCAGCCTAAACTTTCATTATAAATCCGATAGTAGTGGATGCCGATTCTTTACCGAAAAATCGGCACTGAATTAGCATTGGCTGGAACGATAGCGGGACTACCAAATCCCATGGAATACTGACATTTATTTCCGAAACCTAAAAGTGCAATAAACATCATTTATATTGATCTTTATGAAATAAATTATCTCTATCAATGACGGATCCCAACAGCGTGGTCGTCTTTCCCGCGCAGGCGGGAATCTTAAAGCGCTTGCATTACGATTCCCAATCAAGTTGGGAATGACGAACCGCCAAAACCTGTCATCAATACTCCGATGTATTTGAAAAATTCTAACCTCTATCAATGATAGATTCTAAAAATTGGCGTCATCGACTGGAGTGCAACGGAATGGAGAGATCTTTTCAATTCCATTATCCTCTTTACATTTTCCATCGATTTAAAACAATTTCGCTTTTTTAAGATTATATCACCTACAGGTTATCACCTGCTATTTTCGCCAACTAAATAAAACGCGTCAAGAATAAATGAATACAGCTACTGCAAACAAAAGAATTGCCATTATAGGTGGAGGACCCAGTGGTCTGTTCATGTACAAAAGATTAGTTGAGTCTAAAGCCACCAACTTCGAAATAGAGATCTTCGAGCGCAAAGACTATTTAGGGGCAGGTATGCCTTATAGTACCGAAGGAGCTAATGTAGAACATATAACCAATGTATCCGATAATGAAATTCCGATCATTTTTAATTCTATAGAAGATTGGGTTAAAATAGCACCTAAAGCGGTTTTAAAAAAGTTTAACATCAGCGAAGAGAAATTTAACGAATACAAAGTATTGCCCAGGCTATTTTTTGGCGAATACTTATCTGCTCAGTTTAATCTCCTGAAAGAAGTTGCGGCTAAAAAAGGAATCAAAACCAATGCCCACTTAAATTGCATTGTAGAAGATATTATTGATGTTCCTGATGACAATGCAGTGGCCGTATGTGTTCAAAATCATGATAAACTTTATTTCGATCAGGTTATTATCTGTACCGGGCACAATTGGCCTAAAAAATATGAGGGCAGGATTCCTAATTATTTCGATTCTCCATACCCACCTAAAAAAATAGAGTTAAAACTTAACCACGCTGTTGGCATTATGGGTTCATCATTAACGGCGATTGATGCCCTAAGAACACTGGCCAGGCAGAACGGCAAGTTTGAAGACAATGAGGATGGAACCTATCGTTATCATTTAGAAAGCAAGGGATTTAAAATTGTAATGCATTCGCGCAGTGGTTTATTACCTGCTATTCGCTTTCATTTGGAAGATTCACATTTAGGAAAGGAAGAAACGCTCAGCAAAGCCGAAATTCAGGCGAGTATAGCTAAGAACGGAGGATTTTTACCCTTGGATTTTGTATTTGAAAAGAATTTCAAGGAAATGTTCATTGAAAAGGATCCTGTTTTTTATGAGCAGATTAAAGAAATGAACCTCGAGGAGTTTGTGGAGGCCATGATGGCATTTAGAGAAAAAATAGAACCTTTCGACCTTTTTAAGAAAGAATACGAGGAGGCCGAAAAATCTATAGAAAAGCGGAAATCTATTTATTGGAAAGAGGCCCTGGCTGTTTTAAGTTTTGCCATGAATTATCCTGCTAAGTACCTTTCCGCTGAAGATATGCAGCGGCTCCAAAAGGTATTGATGCCCTTAATTTCTATTGTAATTGCATTTGTACCCCAAAGTTCGTGCAGAGAATTATTAGCACTTCATGAGGCTGGTGTGTTAAGCATTGTTGCCGTTGGAGATGATGCTGAAGTAGAACCGTTAAAAACAGGCGGGGCCGATTATCATTATAAGGTAGATGATCAAGAGATAACCGTTCACTTCGATACCTTTATCGATTGTGTTGGTCAGCCACATCTTTCTTTCAATGATTTTCCATTTAAAAGTTTAATCAAGAATGGAACAGTTAGTCCGGCCATGTTGCAGTTCCAATCTGCTGAGAACGGAAAAGAAGAAATGAAGCATAATGATTTAGTGATAAGGAAAGGCAATACTTACTTTTTAACTGTACCTGGTATCACTATCAATGATCATTTTCAGGTGGTTAATGAAGCGGGGCAAATGAATGAAAGAATCTATATTATGGCCGTTCCGTACATTGGTGGTTATAACCCCGATTATTCCGGAATCGATTTCTGTGAAGCCGCATCGGAGGCGGTATTGAAGCGYGTTTTAGTAGAGAATAAGTTTGCTTAATAAGATTTTCTGCATAGTTTCATGTATTCCTGATCACAGGAACGCTGTACTAAAATAAGTCTCATTTATGAAGTCAGTTTGTACTGTTTCTACAAAAAATACAGTTAGTAAAACGGTTTATGATTTACTGTTTTAAAAATAGTAAACAACAGTTTTTTGAAAAATAATTTATTAGGCTGATGTTTGATTTCTTTTGTAATTCAGAACAGAAATTACTTAAAAATAATATGCTTGATTTTTTTTTTAAAGAAAAAAAATTGCCTAACGTAGTGTTGCGGCTTGTTTTGTGTGAAAAAACAAACGTTTGCGCTCATTTTAACTGGTGTCTTTTTTCTAATACAATTTTAGCGATATTGGAGAATCYTGAATACTTGTACTTTAATCAAAATGTGGTTGGTATAAGTTAATTTTTGAACAGCATGTAAATGTTGTTTTTTGGTTTTGCTGGTAAGTTTTATTATCGGGAAGAATATTTTCTAGTGTAAGGGTAGAAATCTACTTCTTAGTAGCTTGTGCTTAAGCAATTAATAAACATATAGTTTTATTTTACTCCTTTTTTTAAGCAAACGTTTGCGTTAAGAAAAAATAAAAAACAACTTTCTTAATATATACCTTGCATTAACAAATCACAACTAGCCGATATTTTATTTTACTATTACGAGCAAAAAACTGTTAAACTAACAGGGAATAATTAATAAATAAAATAATAAAACCTCTAACCAGGGTATACAAACAAACAAACAAACAAACAAACAAAAACTAATCATTCTGGGCAATATATTTTGCTTTAAGAATTAATACTAACCATTCCAAACCACATTCCATGATCAAAAATTTTACTTTTTGTCTTAAGGCATTGTTTTGCCCAAAATCTCAAATCGAGATAATTTCTTAATTACATTTTTAACAATCCAGCTTCTTCTTTAAACACTTAAACTTTTAATTAAACTAATAAAATGGTTAAAATTTATACAAGCGTTTGTATTGCCTTGTTTTTATCGGTTTTTGGATCGCAATCTTTATACGCCCACGGGGCATGCCTTAAAATGGCTAATGACAGTTATTTTGTTTTTCAACAAGATACGACTAAAGCCAAAAAAGATTCGACTGCTTATTCCATTAAAACCGATACAATTGGCCAAATGGTTAGAGCACTGCAGAAATTCAAAAATGTGCGAGATACAATTAATATCCGTGCATCAAATCCAGTACCAAATTTATCACTACAGCAAATTGTTAAGGGAAATTTAGCAGGCGTATATGTGCAAGAGCCAAACGGCGAACCTGGTACAGAACAAAGTATGATGATTCAAGGAACATCAGGATTGTTGTTCAATAAAAAGGATATTTATGCTTTGCAGCCTGCCGTTTATTTAAATGGTGTGCCCTTGGTACAGGATAATCCTTTTGCTTTTGATGTGCAAAAGTATGATTACAATAGGATTGGTCCAGCTACCAATTTACTTTCACAAATCAATATCAATAACATACAATCTATAGTTGTTGTTAAAGATCCTTATGAATTAGCTAAGTTAGGGCCTAATGCGGCAAATGGAGCAATATATATAACCACCAAAAATGCCAGGGGAGGTTTAAGGGATATTAGTGTAAATTCTTATTTTGGATATGTAACAGCTCCCAAAGTAAATACAGTTAATGGAGTTTATGAAAATAATTTCAGAAAACCTTTTTATCAAAAATACGCTAATGCTCAAAATTTAGCCAGTTATGCCTCTTATTTAAAAGATTCAACTAATACAGCATATTATGGTCCATCAAACTGGAATGATCTTTATTACCAAAATACGCCCACATTTTCGGCTGATTTAGGGATTACTGGCGGAAGTGATCGGGCTAATTTTAGGTTTTTCGGTTCTGGAACAAAAAATGCGGGTAACGCCGATAATACTGATATCAAAAGATACAACTTGTTTTTTGGTATCAATATGGCGCCGTTTAAATGGATTACGGTATCAAGTACAGTAAATGCTTCAAGATTAGATCGTATTAGAAATAATAGCTTAAGAGATCGTTTTGCCGAGCAACGTTATATTCCTGATTTATCAAATCCATTGTCTCCAAATGCTGCTATTTATCAAGGTTTTTTAACTGAAACTGAAAAAAATGTTGACAATAACAGGTCAAGCATTTTAAATGGAAACTTAATTCTAGCTGCAAAAGTTAATAAGATAGCTATCACTTCAAGTTTAATTTTTGATTATAACGAGGGTGTTCGTGATTATTTTATCCCTTCAACATTAATAGATGGCGTTAACTATATCTCAAATTATTTCGGTTATAGTCAGCGCATACTAATAAATAACAATGCTGCTTATAAATTCGAAATCAATAAAAACCATGCTATTGATTTTGAGATAGGTCAAAGTTTTCAAGGCGATACCTATAAATATAATTATGCTAGAGCCTACGGTGATACCAAAAATGATTTTATTAAGCTACTTAAGGTAAATGGAAATTCAAATGATAACGACTATTTAGCTACTAATGGCTTTTATGTTTTCAGATATATTGATAAAGAGAAAAATAATTTATTGTCTTTTTATGGTTCGGCTAAGTATAGCTATAAAAACCTCTTAACTGTTAACGCCATTGTTAGAAGAGATGGCTCTTCTAACGGTCAACCAGATAGCCGATGGGTAACTACCTCGGCATTTAATGCTAACTATAACCTTAAGGAACAGTTCTTAAAAACAAACTCAACTTTTAATGGCTTAAATGTAAGTGCAGGATGGGGTAGGACGCTTAGGATATTTTTGGATGATCGTTTTGCAGCCGGACCTCAATACAGGTCTGAAAATGGATGGTTTGAAGAACCTACAATTCCGGGTTATGGTAGTAGATTGGGTATCAATAGACCCTATGGAAGCGGTTTTATAGGTTATGGCATTTCTTTACCTTATGCTGAAAGAACTAAC